>NZ_CAXGSH010000071.1:0-21511 GCF_964012375.1 uncultured Salinisphaera sp. | reverse complement strand
GGAATACGCTGGTGGAAAGCGTTGCTGCCGCGCCGGCCAAGCCCGGGGCGGGCGTGCCGGCGAGCTTCGGCAACGCCGCGCCGCAGGTAGAACGGCTGAACGCGATTCGCCCGGCCGAAACCGCGCGTACGCCCACGGGGCTGTCGGAGCTCGACCGCGTGCTCGGCGGCGGGCTGGTGCCCGGCTCCGTAATCCTGATCGGCGGCGATCCGGGCATCGGCAAATCGACGCTGCTATTGCAGGTGCTCGCCCAGCTATCCGCAGCGATCCCGGCGCTGTATGTCACTGGCGAGGAATCCTTGGAACAGGTGCACCTGCGCGCCCAGCGCCTGGGCGTGGATCAGGCCGAGCTGGCGGTGCTGGCCGAAACCTGCGTGGAACGCGTGCTGGCCCTGGCCAAGCCACAGGCGCCGAAGCTGGTGGTGATCGATTCGGTACAGACCGTGTTTTCGCAGGCGGTCACCTCGGCGCCGGGCAGCGTGTCGCAGGTACGCGAGTCGGCCTCCATGCTGGTGCGTTTTGCCAAGGCGACCGGCACGGCGCTGATTCTGGTCGGCCATGTCACCAAGGAAGGCACGATTGCCGGGCCGCGTGTACTCGAGCATATGGTCGATACGGTGCTCTACTTCGAAGCCGAGGCCTCCAGCCGGTTTCGCGTGATCCGGGCGGTGAAGAATCGTTTTGGCGCGGTCAACGAGCTGGGTGTGTTCGCCATGTCCGGCAGTGGGCTCAAGCAGGTCACCAACCCGAGTGCGATCTTTCTGTCGCGTCATGAAACCGCGGTGCCCGGCAGCGCCGTCATGGTCACCCGCGAGGGCTCGCGGCCGATGCTGGTCGAGGTGCAGGCGCTGGTGGACGAATCCCAGCTGCACAACCCGCGCCGGGTCGCGCTTGGCCCGGACGGGCAGCGCCTGGCCATGCTGTTGGCGGTGCTGCATCGCCATGGCGGTATTCCGCTCGGCGATCAGGACGTATTCGTGAACGTGGTGGGCGGCATGCGGGTGAGCGAAACCGCGGCCGATCTGGCGGTGGTGCTGGCCGCTCTGTCGAGTTTTCGCGATCGTGCGCTGGGCGAGCGGCTGGTGATCTTCGGCGAGATCGGTCTGGCCGGCGAAATTCGCCCCGTACCGGGCGGCGAGGACCGCCTGGCCGAAGCGGCCAAGCACGGCTTTACCCGGGCGATCGTGCCCAAGGCCAACACGCCGCGCAGCAAGCGGGTCGGCGAGATGGAAGTGGTCGGCGTCGCCCGCCTGAGCGAGGCGATCGACGCGATCAGCTAGCCGACGAAGCCCACGCCAAGCTAGCGCTGGGCCTTGTCGGTGCCGCGGTCCGCGGCGGCCTCGTCGAGGCCCGTATCCTCGCCCGCCGCGCGGCGCAGCCTGCGCTTGGGCGGTTTGACCCGTACCGTCTGCACAAGGTTCGCACGCGTCTGCGCGATTTCCAGCACGTATTTGCCCACCTTGAGCTTGGTGCCGGGCTGCGGAATGGTTTCCAGATGCTCGGTGATAAGCCCGTTCATCGTTTTCGGCCCGTCGACGGGCAGCTTCCAGCCCATGGCGCGGTTGAGCGAACGCAGCGTGACCGTGCCATCCACCAGATAGCTGTCGTCACCGTCCATATAGACGTTCTTGACGCGCGTGGCGGGGTCGGTGGTGAATTCGCCCACGATCTCTTCGAGGATATCCTCGAGCGTGACCAGCCCCTGGATATCGCCATACTCGTCGACCACGAAGCCGATCCGGCGCTGCTGGTTCTGGAAATTGAGCAGCTGCTGATTGAGCGGAGTGCCCTCGGGTACGAAGTAGGGTTCGCGGGCCAGGCCGAGCAGGGCGTCCTTGTCGAGATTGTCTTCGGAGATCAGTGCGAGCACGCGGCGCATGTGCACGATGCCCGCCAGCTCGTCGATGGAGCCGTCGAAAATCGGCAGCCGCGTATGCTGGTTATGCACCAGCTGCTCGAGGATTTCGGCCCAGGACTTGCTGATATCGATGCCCACGATCTCGTTGCGAGGCACCATGATGTCCTCGACCGTGGCATTTTCCATATCGAGAATCGACAACAGCATCTGCTGGTGTCGGCGCGGAATCATCGCGCCGGCTTCGGTGACCACGGTGCGCAGTTCCTCGGAAGACAGCGAATGGGCGGCCGCATCGTCTGCCGATACCCCGAACAGGCGCAGAATGCCGTTGCCGGCCCAGTTGATGATCATGACCACCGGCCAGGCCACGCGCAGCAGCGGCGCGTACACATAGGAGGCCGGGTAGGCCACGCGCTCGGGATGCAGCGCGGCCAGCGTTTTCGGGGTGACCTCGGAAAAGATCAGCACGAACACCGTGAGCGTGACCGTGGCCACCAGCACGCCGACGTTGCCGAACAGGCGGATGCCGATCACCGTGGCCACCGCAGACGCGGCGATATTGACCAGGTTGTTGCCCAGCAGGATCAGCCCGATCAGCCGATCCGGGCGATCGAGCAGATGCGCTGCGCGCGTCGCACCGCCGTGGCCAGTCTTGGCCAGGTGCTTCATGCGGTAGCGGTTGAGCGTCATCAGCCCGGTTTCCGAGCCCGAGAAAAAGGCCGATAAAACGAGCATCAGCAGCAGTATGCCGAACAGTATCGGCAGAGAAATGGCGTCCAAGAAGTCAGCCCTGAATCAAATGAATGCGCGTCTCGCGTGCCCAAGATCGGCACGGGGTACGATGCGCTTTACCAATGTTGGCCCAGAATGAGCTCCAGCACCAACTTGCTGCCGAAATAAGCCAGCACGAGCAGCGCATAGCCGGCCAGCGCGCCGCGTACGGCCAGGCGTCCGCGCCAGCCGTAGCGCCAGCGCCCGTACAACAGCACCGCGAAGAACGCCCAGGCGACCAGCGACAGCACGGTCTTGTGGACCAGATGCTGGGCGAACAGGTCGTCGATGAACAGCGCGCCGGTGGCAATGGCCAGGCTCAACAGGAAAAAACCTGCGCCGATCAACCGGAACAGCAGCATTTCCATGGTCTGGAGTGCCGGCAATCGGGTGAACATGCCGGTGGGCGGTCGGCGTCTGAGCTGACGATGCTGCAATGCGAGCACGATGGCCTGCACCGCACCCAGCGTGAGCAGGCCGTAGGCGAGTATTGACAGCAGAATATGCAGCTGCAACGGCCAGGCCAGCGCTTCCGTGGCACTGTGCGAGTCCGGCACGAGCAGCGCGGCAATCGCGCATAGTCCGGCAAAGGGGTAGATCACCAGGCCCAGCGCGCCCACCGATTCACGCAGCGAAAACAGCCACAGCAGCAACGCCGCCTGCCAGGCGAACAGGGACAGCGCGGTACCCAGCCCGATGACCAGCATGCCGGAATGCAGGCTCAGATGAACCAGCGAGCCGATCTGGCCGGCCAGCCCCAGGCCGGCCAGTACGCTGACATGCCAGTAGGGCGCGCCCTGGGCGAGGTGACGCCATACGGCAGCGGCAGCGCCCGCGTAGAGCAGCGCGGCAAGAAGCACTTCCAGTACGACCAGTGCCATTTATGGTGCAGGGGACTCGTAAGCCATGAGGACCATTGTGCCGTATTTCTCGTGTCGGGCGGGCCGCGATCGTTGCGGCTTGATCGTTGTTTGGAATGCAGCCGCGTCCTGCGACGTTATACTGGGTGCCTTCATGGTTCCATCGATCGAGCGCGTGCATGTTCGACAGTCTGAGTGATCGGCTCAATCGCAGTTTTCAGACCATCCGCGGCCGCGGCCGGCTGACCGAAGACAACATCAAGGCCACCCTGCGCGAAGTGCGCATGGCGCTGCTCGAGGCCGATGTGGCGCTGCCCGTGGTCAAGCAGTTCGTCGACGATATTCGTGCCCGCGCGGTGGGCAACGAGGTGATGACCAGCCTCACGCCGGGGCAGGCGCTCATCAAGATCGTCAAGGACGAGCTGACGTCGTTGCTGGGTGAGGCCAACGAAAGCCTCGACCTGCGCGTGAAGCCGCCGGCGGTGGTGCTCATGGCCGGCCTGCAGGGCGCGGGTAAGACCACCTCCACCGGCAAGCTGGCGCGCTATCTCAAGCAGCGCGAGAAGAAGTCCGTGCTGGTGGTTTCCACCGACGTGTATCGCCCGGCGGCCATCGATCAGCTCGCCCGGGTCGCCCACGATGTAGGCGTGGATTTTCATCCGAGCCAGTCGAGCGACAAGCCGATCAAGATCGCGCAGTCGGCAATGGAGGCCGCGCGCAAGGGCTTCTACGACGTGCTCATCGTCGATACCGCCGGCCGGCTGGGTATCGACGACAAGATGATGGCCGAGATCAGCGCCCTCAACGAGGCGCTGACCCCGGCTGAGACGCTGTTCGTGGTCGATGCCATGACCGGTCAGGACGCGGCCAATACAGCCAAGGCGTTTGGCGACGCGCTGCCGCTGACCGGCGTCGTCCTCACCAAGGTCGACGGCGACGCCCGTGGCGGTGCGGCGCTGTCGGTGCGCCAGATCACCGGCAAGCCGATCAAGTTCCTGGGTGTGGGCGAAAAGCTCGAAGCGCTCGAGCCGTTTCATCCCGATCGCGTGGCTTCGCGCATTCTGGGCATGGGCGATGTGCTGTCGCTGGTCGAAGAGGCCGAACAGAAGGTCGATCGCCAGAAGGCCGAAAAGCTCGCCAAGAAACTGCAGAAGGGCAAGGGTTTCGATCTCAACGATCTGGCCGACCAGCTGCGCCAGATGCAGGAAATGGGCGGCCTCGGCGCGCTCATGGAGAAGCTGCCCGGCGGCGCCCAGATGCCCAAGGGCATGGCCGCGGCCGCCGACGATACCCAGGTCAAGCGCATGCTGGCCATCGTCGATTCCATGACCGCCCAGGAGCGCGCCTTCCCGGACGTGATCAAGGCATCGCGCAAGCGCCGGATCGCCAGTGGTTCAGGCACCCAGGTTCAGGACATCAACCGCCTGCTCAAGCAGCATCTGCAGATGCGCAAGATGATGAAGAAGTTCAAGGGCGGCGGCATGAAGAAGATGATGCGCGCCATGCAGGGCATGGGCGGCGGCGGTGGCGGCATGCCGCCCGGCATGGGCGGTGGCGGTACGCTGCCACCGGGCATGGGCCGATAGCGCTCAAGGGTTTGGCGCCGGTTCGGTCGCGTATTGCTCGATCGGTGCTTTCCTTTTTCTGCTATTGGCGTACAATGCGCGATCTTTGTACGGGCTTGAGCAGCGATTTATATCCTGCTTGCAGCATCGTTCATTCATATCAACGGCATAAATAAACGGCTATGGTCAAAATTCGGCTGCAGCGCGGCGGCGCTAAGAAGCGTCCCTTCTATCACATCGTAGTGACCGACATGCGCAACGGGCGCGACGGTCGTTATATCGAACGCCTGGGTTTCTTCAACCCGGTCGCGATCGGTGGCGAAGTGCCGCTGCGTCTCGATATCGAGCGTATCGAGTACTGGAAGGGCCATGGTGCACAGCTCTCCGAGCGGGTGACCAACCTGGTCAAGAGCTTCAACCGTCACGGTGAAGGCCAGGCCCCGGCCCGTGCCGCGCCGCCGGTGAGCAAGGCCAAGGAAGCGCCGAACCAGACCGTACCGGCCGGTGAGACGGGCGATCAGTCCGCCGAGGCTGCCCCGCAGGCCGACGAAAACCAGGCCGGCGCCGCGGAATAATCCCGCGGGCTCGCACGCATGGCAGATCGACCTGTCGTTCTCGGCCATGTGAGCGGGCTGTTCGGTGTCAAGGGATGGATCAAGGTCTATTCCTACACCCGCCCGGCTGCCAATCTTCTGGAATACGATGATTGGTTGATAGGCCGCCAGGACGAGACCTGGCGGCCTTTTCGCGTTCTGGATGCACGCGAGCAGGGCAAGACGCTGGTCGCCTGTCTGGCCGCCAACGACACGCCGTTGGCCGACCGCGATGCGGCGGCTGAGCTGATCGATCTGCAGATCGCGGTCGAGCGCGACCAGCTGCCCGAACCCGAAGACGGCGAATACTACTGGTTCGACCTGGTCGGCCTGGACGTGGTCACGCTCGACGGCACGCCGCTGGGGCGCGTCAAGGCGATGATGGAAACCGGCGCGAACGATGTGCTCGTGCTCCAGGGTGATCGCGAGCGGCTGGTGCCGTTCGTCGTGGGTGAAATCATCGACGATGTCGACCTCGAGGCGGGCCGGATCGTCGCCGACTGGGACCCTGACTTCTAAACCCGTTAACCGGCAGTATTCGGCCATGCGTATCGACGTCGTCACGCTGTTCCCGGAATGGGTCGGCCAGCTCGAGCAGTTCGGTGTGGTCGGACGCGGGCTGCGCGAATCGCGTCTGGAACTGGCCTGCTGGAACCCGCGCGACGACGCCGACAACGCCAGCGGTCGTGTCGACGACAGGCCGTACGGCGGCGGCCCGGGCATGGTCATGCAGGGCCCGCCGCTGGCCGCGACTCTGGAACGGGTCAAGGCGGCGCGCGGCCATGGCGTGCCGGTGATCATGCCGTCGCCGCAGGGCCAGCCATTCGATCAGCGCCAGGCGCAGGCACTGGCCGAAGGCGAGGGATTCGTGCTGGTATGCGGGCGCTATGAAGGGATCGACCAGCGCTTTGTCGATGCCTACGTCGACAAGGAGCTGTCGGTCGGCGACGTGGTGCTCTCCGGCGGCGAGCTGCCGGCGATGATGATCATCGATGCCGTCGCCCGGCTGTTGTCCGGCGTACTGGGTGACAGTCGATCGGCAGCCCAGGATTCGTTCGTCAACGGCCTGCTCGATCATCCGCATTACACCCGACCGCCTCGATTCGCCGGGCGCGACGTGCCCGACGTGCTGCTCAGCGGAGATCACGCGCGCATCGAGCGCTGGCGGGCGCAGCAGGCGCTGGGCGCGACTTGGCGTCGGCGTCCGGATCTGCTTGCGCTTTGCGAGCTCGACGCCGCCCAGAAAGCACTGCTGGACGCGTATATTGCCGGCGAAACCGACGAATCGGACACCCACGGCGGCTCGCGCGAATAGAATTTATTGAAAAACCTCGCCACGGGTGGCGAAAAACGCGTCGAGTTCCGGTATACTGCCGCGTCTTTCAACGCCCCCGTGGCCTCCAAGAACGCTACTAGAGACTGACCATGAGCAACATCATCGACGAACTGGAAGCCGAGCAGCAGAGCGGCAAGAATATTCCGGATTTCTCGGCCGGCGATATGGTGGTCGTGCAGGTGCGCGTGAAGGAAGGCGAGCGTGAGCGTCTGCAGGCCTTCGAAGGCATCGTGATCGCCAAGCGTAACCGCGGCCTGAACTCGGCTTTCACGGTGCGCAAGGTATCGCACGGCGAAGGCGTGGAGCGCGTGTTCCAGACCTTCTCCCCGAACGTGGCTGAGGTCAAGGTACTGCGTCGTGGCGACGTTCGCCGCGCCAAGCTCTACTATCTGCGCGAGCGCAGCGGCAAGTCGGCCCGAATCAAGGAAAAGCTCTAAACGCTTCTTTCCACGCCATGCCTGCATGGCGGCATAGAAAACGGCGCCCTCGAGGCGCCGTTTTTGTATCTGGCTGCGATCAAGCGCTTTCTTGATTCAGCACCCGCTGGCTGTTCTCAAGTAAGCACGTTGTTCGCGCATGAACGCAAAGACACGCGAATTAAGGCCAAACACGGGCCGCACGAAGGCCAGCTGGCCTGCTGTTCAGGCCGCACGCGCAAGGCGGTCCGCAGATGGGCTCCGAGATGCTGGGATTTCGCTAGTCGACCGTCTGAGGGCTGTGGTCTTCAAGAGCGGCCGCAGATTTCTCACATGCACGAGCTCGGCAGATGCGCCCGACGACAGCGCACGATCACGATCTCGTCTCTTCGATCTGCGTGATCTGCGTCGATCTGCCGACTACTTCTCACCGCTAATGCCACCCAGGCCAAGCCGCCCGTGCTGTCGATAGCCCGCCAAGGCCAAATAAATCAATCGGCGTAATCCGCGCGCAGACGGCTTCGTGATCATGCACGCAGCGCCGCTGTCTGAACTCAAGCAGCCAGGTTGTCCGCTGTTGAGCGCGAAAGACGAATTGTTCGAAGGCCGGCTGGGGTTATGTTCCCGCCGCGTGCTCAACGTTGCCCATACCCAGGAGCGGGTTTAAAAGCGCTGTTGTCAGGGCAGCTGGCGCACCACGCCGACCAGGCGCTGGGCCCAGAAGTCGTCTTCGGTATCGAACAGCGCCACGCCGCTGTTGGCGCCGCCGACGCCGGGGTTGGCCATCAGCATTTCGCCCGCCTGGGTGTATAGACCGACCAGCAGCCGGTCGTCGCCCTGGCTGTTTTCGATACGGAAGAACAGCAGATCGGCCGGCTCGGCTTCGACCAGTTCGATGGGCTTGCCGGTATCCAGCTGGGCCTGAATATCACGCGGCAGGGCCGCGCCCACGCTCTGATAGGCGGCATATACGAGGCCGCTGTCGTCGTAGGCCTGGGGGCCGGTCGCGCCGGCCTGGTAGGGGCGTCCCAGGGCCTCTATGGCGGCGTCCGCCACGGCGGCGCGTGTATCGGTGGTGGGCGGGATCTCGTTCTTGCTTGGGCTGCTGCTACAGCCAGCCAATATCAGCGCGACGGAGCCGATCAGAATCAGGAGGGTGGCGCTTAGCGCGCGCGCCGGGCGCGTTCGAATTGTCATGGCTCAATCATGCCTCAAGCCCGGCGCATACGGCCAGTTCGCCGCATGCGCCGGGGCCTGGAATCATACCTCGCGATGTGCCGCCTGGCTTTCGACGTGCGCGTCGCGCGCGGTTTCGTCCTCGCTCAGGGCGTCCAGGTATTTTTCTGCGTCGAGGGCGGCCATGCAGCCGGTGCCGGCCGAGGTGATGGCCTGACGATAGACATGGTCCATCACGTCGCCGGCGGCGAACACGCCGGGTTTGCTGGTGGCGGTGGCGTTGCCCTGGGTGCCGCTCTGTACCTTGATATAGCCGCCGGCCATGTCCAGCTGGCCTTCGAAAATATCGGTATTGGGCTTGTGGCCGATGGCAATGAAGATGCCGTCGACGTCGAGCTGTTGGGTTTCGCCGCTTTCGCGGTGCTTGATGCGACCGCCGGTTACGCCCATCTCGTCGCCGAGCACTTCCTCGAGCTCGTGGTCCCAGATGATCGATACATTGCCGTTGGCGACCTTGTCGAAGAGCTTGTCGGCCAGGATCTTCTCACCGCGGAACTTGTCGCGCCGATGGACCACGGTCACATGGGCCGCGATATTGGACAGATACAGCGCTTCTTCCAGCGCCGTATTGCCGCCGCCGATAACCGCGACGTTCTTGTTGCGGTAGAAAAAGCCGTCGCAGGTCGCGCAGGCGGAAATGCCCTTGCCCATGAAGGCGGTTTCCGATTCCAGCCCCAGATAGCGGGCGGTCGCACCCGTGGCGATGATCAGCGCATCGCAGGTATAGATGCCGCGATCACCTTCCAGACGATAGGGCGGCTTCGACAGGTCGGTGGTATGGATATGGTCGAACACGATCTCGGTATCGAAGCGCTTGGCGTGTTCTTCCATGCGCTGCATCAGGCCGGGGCCCTGCAGGCCTTCGACATCGCCGGGCCAGTTGTCCACGTCGGTGGTGGTCATCAGCTGCCCACCCTGTTCCATGCCGGTGAGCAGAACCGGCTTGAGATTGGCGCGTGCGGCATAAACGGCCGCGGTATAGCCGGCCGGGCCGGAGCCGAGAATGATAAGCCGGTGATGAATCACGGGTTTGCTGTCGTCTTTGCTCATGGTCGATCCTGGCGCAGAATTGGCGATCTAGATTCGTCTTGATGTGGCGCATTGGCGCCCGATTCAAGTCGCGAAGGGCAGTGCGAGCGGCTACACTGCCACGCGTCGCGCGCGTTTGCATCCAGCCTTGTCGTTCAGCGATCGAGCCGCTCATGCATCACCGGCTCGGTCTATGGGAGTTGTTGTGGCCAAGAAACCCTCGCTCATTCGTCGTCTTTTTCGTGGCATTTGGCGCACGATCCTGCTGTTCTATGCGCTGCTGCTGATCGTTACGCTGGTGCTGATTCCGGTGGGGGTTTATTTCGCTTTCTTCAGCGCGCCCAGCGTGAGCGTGGAGCAGGATACGGCGCTGGTCTGGGCGCCCAGCGGCGATCTGGTGGAGCAGCGCAATCACGGTGTCGGCTCGCTGCTCGGGGCCGCGGTGTCCCAGCCGCAGCCGCAGTCGGTGGTTCGTGACCTGATCGACTCGCTGGACCGGGCCGCCGACGATAGCCGTATCAAGCTGGCGTTTCTCAAGCTCGACGAACTGGGCAGTGCCCAGCCCGGCCAGCTGCAGGACCTCGTGGCCGCGATCGATCGCTTCAAGCAGTCCGGCAAGCCGGTCTATGCCTGGGCGCCGTCCTACGATCAGGCCCAGTACGCGCTCGCCTCGCATGCGGATACCGTGTACATGGACCCGCTCGGCTATGTGCTGATTCCCGGCTACGGCGTTTATCGCAACTACTACAAGGACGCGATCGACAAGCTCGGCATCGAGGTCAACGTGTTTCGCGTGGGCGAATACAAATCCTATGTGGAGCCCTATACCCGCAACGACATGTCGCCGCAGGCGCGTGCTGCCAACCGGACCTGGATGAACTCGCTGTGGCAGACCTATCGGGACGAGGTCAGCGCCGATCGCGAATTCGCCGCAGCCGATATTGATCGCTATACCGAAACCTATGCCGATGCACTGGTCAGCGCCGGCGGCGATGCCGCGGCCGTGGCGCGCGATGCCGGGCTGGTCGATACGGTGGCACCGCTGTCGGATATTCGCACCGAAGTCAGCAACCTGGTCGGCCGCGACGAAACCCACGGCAGCTTTCGCCAGATTCATTATGTCGACTACCTCAATGCCACCGAAGCGCAGCAGCCGGCGCCGGCCACCGAAAGCCGTATTGCGGTGGTCGTGGTCGAGGGCGGCATTGTCGACGGCGAAAGCGTGCCCGGCTCGGCCGGCGGCGATACCATCGCCCGCATGATTGCCGATGCGCGTCGCGACGACCATGTCGCCGCGCTGCTTCTGCGGGTGAATTCGCCGGGCGGCTCGGTGACCGCCTCCGAGCGTATCCGCCGAGAGGTCGAGCTCACCCGTCAGGCGGGCAAGCCGGTGGTGGTATCGATGGCCGGCGTGGCCGCATCCGGCGGCTACTGGATCTCCATGAACGCCGACCAGATATGGGCCGAGCCGGCGACCATCACCGGCTCGATCGGCATCTTCGGTATCGTGCCCACGTTCGCCAAGCCGCTGAACGATCTGGGCATTCATACCGACGGCATCGGCACTACGCCGTTGTCGGGCGCGCTGCGGCTGGATCAGCCGCTTTCCGAGCCGGTGAAGGCCATGCTGCAGGCGGGCGTCGAGCACGGCTACGATGAATTCGTCGGTCGCGTTGCCAGCGCACGCAACATGCAGGAACAGGCCGTACGCGAGATCGCCCAGGGCCGGGTCTGGAGCGGGATCGATGCCGAGCGCATCGGTCTGGTTGATCACCTGGGCGGCTATCTGGATGCCGAGCAGGCCACGGCCAAGCTCGCCGGCCTGGGTCCTGAGGACTATACGCTGCAGCCCATGCTGCCGCCGTCGGACTGGCGCGCGGCGATTCGCGAATTTCTGAGTTCGAACGTCCAGTCGGCGATCGTGCCGGCCTGGCTTTCGAAAGTCACCGATGCATCGGCCCTTGATTGGCTGCGTAACGGGCTCAATGATCCACGACATCTGTATGCGCATTGTTTTTGTGCGCTCGATAACGAGGCGCGCCCCGGCGCGCGCGTTTCGCTACCTCAAACACGCGTGGAGTGAATCATGGGATTGCTTGTCGAAGGGCAATGGAAAGACCAGTGGTATGACACCGATTCCACGGGCGGCAAGTTCGTGCGCGAATCGGCTGGTTTTCGCGACTGGGTGAGCGCCGATCCCGACTCGCGCTTTACCGCCGAAGCCGGCCGCTATCATCTGTATGTATCGTTGGCCTGCCCCTGGGCCCACCGCACCCTGATTCTGCGCAAGCTCAAGGGGCTGGAGTCGGCCATCGGCGTATCGATTGTGGACCCCTATATGGGCGAGTGGGGCTGGAGCTTCTCCGATGCGCCGGGCACGATCCGTGATCCGCTCTATGGTCTGGATCATCTGTTCGAGCTGTATCAGAAGGCGGCGAGCGGCTATACCGGGCGTGTGACCACGCCCACGCTATGGGATCGCCAGCACGAAACCATCGTCTCGAACGAATCGGCGGATATCGTGCGCATGCTCAACAGCGCCTTCGACGGCGTGGCCGAGCATCCCGAACGCGACTATTACCCGAGCGAGCTGCGCGCCGAGATCGATGCCGTCAACGAACGCGTTTATCACGACGTGAACAACGGCGTGTACAAGGCTGGCTTCGCGACCACGCAGGAGGCCTACGAACAGGCTTTCGAGAAGCTGTTCGCCACGCTCGACTGGCTCGACGCACGCCTGGCCGAACAGCGTTATCTGGCCGGCAACCGTATCACCGAAGCCGACTGGCGGCTGTTCGTCACCCTGGTGCGTTTCGACGCGGTTTATGTCGGCCACTTCAAGTGCAACCTGCGGCGTATTGCCGACTATCCGCATCTGTCGGGCTATCTGCGCGAGCTATACCAGGTGCCCGGTATTGCCGAAACCACCAATTTCGACCATATCAAGCAGCACTACTACCGCAGCCATCCGACCATCAACCCGACCGGTATCGTGCCGGTGGGTCCGGCCCTGGATCTGTATGCGCCGCACGGGCGGGCCGCGGCCGGCGCGCTGGACTAGGCAGGCGCTCGAACTCTGTCAGCGTCCGGTTGCGCAGGCTCGGTCCAGGCTTTTCTGCAGGCGTACGGCATGGTTGGAAAAAATCCAGTCCACGCCGCGCGCGATTTCGCGCCGACACATGGCGGGGCTGCAGATGAAGCCGCTGCCAACCAGCGAACGACGTTGATGCAGGCCCCGGATATGATGCGGTCGTAACAAGGCAAAGGGTCCGGCCAGACCGGCGCAGTCGTGGTTGAGCGCCCAGTCGTAGAGGTCGTTGAAGTTGAACTTGGCTACCGGCAGATGGCACCGCGCCGGCAGCTCGGCCACGGCTTCGAACAGGCGCGTATCCAGCGACAGCACGTGGAAATCCTGTTGTGGAACCAGCGGCGACAGCAGATCCAGTAGCCGCCGCTCGGCCTTGGCCGTACCCCGTGTCTTGATCTCGAGCATGAGATGGGCGCGCGTGGCGTAGCGCTCCAGAAAACTGTCCAGATGAGGCAGCTCCGGCACCCGCCGGCGCAGGGTGGGCCAGGGCGTGTCGGCCACCACGTCGTTGAGGCCGAATACGCGCTTCAGGTCGGCATCGTGAACCACCACCGGTTCGTCGTCGCGGGTAAAACGCACGTCGAACTCGATACCGGCCACGCCTGCGGCGATGGCCGGGTCGAATGCCGCGAAGGTGTTTTCGCGCACGCGCTGTCCGTCGCGTTCACCGCGATGCGACACGATACGGGCGTTCGCCAGCGCCTGCCGATCCGGGGCGCGATGCGGCAGCCGTGCCAGAACGGCCTCCGCGGTGTGGGACAATAAGGATTCAAGATGTCGATTCACGGCACGCAGTGATTCCAGCCGAACGATGGGCGCAAGTATAGAGGCCCATCGGCCTGGCAGGGCCGACCGAGCGAACACAAAGGATCGAAGCAGGCATGAAAACCGCTACCCGACTCGTGCATGCCGGGCGCGACCCGGCCCGGCAACAGGGCATGGTCAATCCGCCCGTCTATCACGCATCCACGGTGTTGTTCGAATCCCTTGATGCGCTCGAACGGGCGGCCGCCAACCCGTTCGAGGGCGTCTACTACGGGCGTAACGGTACGCCGGTGCAGTTCGCATTCGAATCGGCGGTGGCCGAAATGGAAGGCGCGCACGGCGCGGTCACCACCTGCTCGGGGCTGGCCGCCATCACCGCGGCGCTGATGAGCCATGCCCGGCAGGGCGCCCACTTTCTGGTAACGGATAACGTCTACGGGCCCACGCGCAAGCTATGCGACGGCCTGCTCCAACAGCTGGGCGTGACCACCGAGTATTTCGACCCGACGATTGCCCCTGAGGCCCTTGAAGCCCGCGTAACCGATGCCACGCGGGTGCTGTTCCTGGAGGCGCCGGGCTCGCTGACCTTTGAAATCAGCGATATCCCGGCTTTGGCCGGTGTGGCGCGTCGCCATGGCGTGACCGTGATGGCCGACAATACCTGGGCCACCCCGCTGTATTTCAACGCCTTCGACCACGGCGTGGATATTTCGATTCATGCCGCGACCAAGTATCTGGTCGGTCATGCGGATGCCATGCTCGGCGTGATCAACTGCAACGAAACGCACTACATGAACGTGCGCAAGACGGCGGCCGGTATGGGCTACTGTGCCGGCCCGGACGATATCTATCTCGGTTTGCGCGGGCTGCGCACGCTCGGCCAGCGTCTACCTACCCATCAGGCCAACGCGATCGCGCTTGCCGACTGGCTTGCCGATCAGCCCGCGGTGGCGCGGGTCATCCATCCGGCCCGTGCCGATCATCCACAGCATGCGCTGTTCGCCCGTGATTTCAGCGGCGCGAGCGGCCTGTTTTCGATCGTCCTGCAGCCGGTCGAGCGTGAGCGCCTGGCCGCCATGCTCGATCATCTCGAACTGTTCGGGATGGGCTTTTCCTGGGGCGGCTATGAAAGCCTGATTCTAGCGGTGGACCCGAATCGAAGCCGCACGGCCACGCGCTGGGCCCACGAAGGCCCCACGCTGCGTATTCATGCCGGTCTTGAGGCCGTGGACGACCTGATCGCCGATCTGGCAGCCGGCTTAAAGAGGTTGGCCGCCTAGCCGATATGCCCGACAGAGCGCGCTGCAGCCGGCAGTGCGTATTGCGAGGGCGATTCAATGAAAAAAATGCAGTGGCTGGGGGCCGTCGGCCTCGCGGCGATGGCCTGCGGTGCGCAGGCGGGTGATTTCGGCGTGGGCGCCGTGGCCGGCACGCTGGGCTTGGGCGGCCAGGTCTCCTATGCATGGACCGAGCGCGTCCAGACCCGTGCCATGGTCGCGGGCTTCAGCACCGACGTGGATTTCCAGGCCGAAGGCGGCAGCGATCTCGATTACAGCGGCAACGTCGACCTGTTGCACGGTGCCTTGTTGCTGGACTACCACCCCTTCGGCGGCGTGTTTCGCCTGACCGGTGGTGTGATGCTCAACGACGACAAGATCGATGGCAGCGCGGTCTGCGAACAGACGGTCTGCGATCTGGGTGATAACGAAGGCGTTCTCGTGCAGGGCGACCGCCTCGACGCGACCGCACGCTACGATTCGGTGTCGCCCTATATCGGCTTCGGCTGGGGCAAGTCGCCGGGTGCCGAGGGCGGGCTGGGCTTTAGCGCCGATATCGGCGTGTTCTATCTGGGCGATCCGGATGTGAACGTCAAGCTCAGCGGCGCATCCACGGTCAACCCGGTCGCACGCGATGCGGTGGAGCAGGAAAAGGACGGTATCGAGGACGATCTGGACAAGCTGCCGCTGTACCCGGTGGTGATGCTGGGCCTCGATTATCGGTTCTGAACGACTTCGTTCGCTGGTTTGATGCCAGCCCGGCATAGCCGACGACCGGGGCGCATTGCATGGCGCTCCGGTCGAATCCATTGCTGCGCTGTCAGTCGGTATGCATTCGCATCGAGAAATCGGTGGCACGAATATGCTTGGTCAGGCCGCCGATGGAAATACGATCCACGCCGGTATCCGCGACCTCTCGGACATTGCGCAGGCTGATATCGCCCGAGGCCTCGATCACGATATCGCGGCGAAAGCGCCGCCGGTGCGCGTCGGCCATGTTCACCGCGCGTGCGAGCACATGGCTTGCCAGGTTATCGAGCAACACGCCGTCGCAGCCGGCTTCCAGGGCCTGCTCCAGCTCTTCGAGCGTTTCGATCTCCACCTGCACGAACTGGCCGGCCGCGATTTCACGTGCTTTGGCGACGGCGGTTTCGATGGAGCCGGCCGCCATGATGTGATTCTCCTTTATGAGAATGGCGTCGAACAGCCCGAAGCGATGGTTCACGCCACCGCCGCAGCGCACCGCATAGCGTTGCGCGCTGCGCAGGCCGGGCAGGGTCTTGCGGGTATCGATGATCTGGGTATTCGTGCCCTTGACCCGCTCGACGAAATCGAAGGTGCAGCTGGCCACGCCGGACAGCAGCTGCAGGAAATTCAAGGCCGTGCGCTCGCCGCTCAGCAACGCCCGTACCGGGCCCGTGATCTCGCAGACGGGCGTGTTCGAGTGGATGCGCTGGCCGTCGTCGGCAAGCCAGTCGACACGCACCCGCTCGTCGAGCGCGGTGAAGCTGCGTTCGAACCAGGGTGCGCCGGAGAGAATCGCGTTTTCGCGCACGATCACTCGGGCCTTGGCCTGTAGGCCGTCGTCGGCGAGCGCCGCGTTGCGATCGCCGTCGCCAATGTCTTCGGCAAGCGCGCGTTCGACGGTGCTGTCGATATCGTCGGGCAGGGTGAGATCGATCTGCGGCATGGCTTATCTCGCGTGGTATTGATCGGGGCGCAAAACAGCGCAAACGCGTCAGCTGTTTGCAACGCCAGCGAAAAAATGAACGTCGCCATCTTTCAGTCGTTCATTTCTCCGTGGCTTGGCGACCTGCGGCCGCGGCACGTATGCGTAGGCGCGTCGTCTACCCGGCTTTTTCTATGCCGGGCTTCTGACAGGACGGCGCAGTATAAGACATCGCCCCGCGCCCGCGGGTGCCGGCAGCTCAGGCGCGCGCCAGGCGCAAACCGGCGTGTACATGGCGATGGGTGGGCGGGTAGAAGTTGCGAAAGCCGGGCCGACGCACCTCGGGCTCACTGTGCACGCTGGCCCCGCGCGCAACGAAATGCGCGCCGTCGAACCAGGGCATGGAATAGCCGTCGTAGGGAAAGGGACGAAAACCGGGGTAGGGATAGAAGGCGTCGGCGCACCACTCCCAGACCTGCTCGACATCGCGCAGCACACCCGCGCGGCGTGCGGCTTCCCATTCCAGTTCGCGCGGCAGGCGAGCCTGCGCATAGCGGGCATAGGCGCGGGCTTCGTACCAGCCGATGCCGTGTACGGGCTGCTGGCCTGTATCGGCCGCTTCGTCGCCGGCAATGGCCCAGCCTTCGGCAAGCGGTTGCCAGTGCTGCGGGTGTTCCACCGCGGCCTGCTCGCGCCAGGCCCAGCCGGGCGCATCCCACCACTCGCGGCGCTGGTAACCGCCGCTTTCGATGAACCCCAGCCACTGGGCGTTGGTCACGCAGTGCGGCGCGATGGCGAAGGGGGCCGGGTAGGCGGTGAATACGGGCTGTTCGTTATCGTAGGCATCGATGGTGTCGGTGCCGATATTCACGCTATGGGCCGCTATCGTTTCGAAGTGGCTATCGGGCGCGGCCGGTTCCATCGTCAGCGCTACGGGTTCGTGCGCGTCGAGCGCCAGCTGGGCGCGCACCAGGCGCATGGTTTCCAGATGCTGGGCATAGTGCTGGCGTACGAATGCGGCGAGGTAGCCGTCGGCGAGCAGCGGATGATCGACGTCGTTCGCGCGCTGCCAGTAGGCATCGTTCTGTTCGGCCAGTGCGCTGGCCCAGGCGCGCAGATCGGCGGCGTCGGGTAGGCGGGCGCTGCGTTCGTCCTTGGCCGAGATTTCCGGCACGTACAGATCGCGCCACGCGTGGGTGACCGAGGTGTCGCCAAACACGCGCTCGGCCAGCCAGTAGGTTTCCATGAACAGTACATGGCCGACGTGCCAGAGCATGGGGCTGAGTTCGGGATGGCTCTGACAGCGTTGCTGGGCGGGGGTGAGCCCGTCGAGCATGGCCACGCTTGCCTGCCGCAGCTGGGCGATACGAGTGGGCGGGTTGGCGGTCATAGCGATTCCCGTCGCGGTGGTTGTCCGGCTTCGGCGATGATCAGTTCGCCCGACGCTACTTCAGTCCAGCCCGGCTGGTCATCAAACGCTTCCGAGCCGATCGCGGTACCGCCATGCCAGTCGGCACTGAAATACAGCGACGGCGCGTCGCCGTTCACGGCGGCCCGCACGGCCACCATCTGCTGGCCGTCGCTGGCAATCATGTTCAGCAATGCCCGCACCTCGGGCGCGTCGGCAAGCCATGTACGAATAAGCCCGATCACCGCGCGCAGTCGTTCGCTGAGCGTGCCGGTCTGCTGGCGCATCAGCGCGAACAGATACTCCGAATCGGTGTTGCCGTTGATGGTGGTTTCGATTTCGGGCGCTATATCGGCGCGCAGCTGCGAGCGCAGGGTCCGGGCGAAGTCGTCGATGAAGCCGTTGTGGGTGAACAGCCAGTCGTCGCTGTAGAACGGCTGGGTATTGGCATAGTCGGTGCCCAGGCCGGCGGTGGCGCTGCGCACATTGGCCAGCCACAGCGGAGATTGCAGGCTGCGCCCCAGCGATGCGAGATTGATATCGGCCCAGATGGGCAGAATTTGTCGATAACCGGCGGGGCGGCCGCTTTCATCCAGCCAGGCAGCCCCCCAGCCGTCGGCATTGACGGTCGCGCTGACCATTTCGCGTGCGGCCCACGCCTGGTGGCCGAGGCCATGCGGCGGGTCGGTGATCAGCGCGCGCAGCGCCAGCGGGCGCGCGCCGATGAAGCCGGCAATTCGGCACATCCGTACAAATCCGAAATATTAAGGTTACCCACCGATGATAACCTTCCGGAATCAACACGCCCAACGATCCGCAAAGCGGAACAGCACGTTATGACCAATTCCCCGACCGGCGCGCGCCTGACCAGCACGCACGTGGTGCCCGACCGGCCGCTGGCGTCCTTGGCGGACGACGTACGCGCGGGTCTGCTCGCGCGCCCGCGCTGGCTGTCGCCGAAATACTTCTACGACGACCATGGCTCGGCCCTGTTCGAGGCGATCTGTGCGACGCCCGAGTACTACCCGTCACGCAGCGAAGCGGCGCTGCTTGCCGCCCACGGCCGAACGATCATCGAAGCGTCCTCGCCCGAACATATTCTCGAGCTGGGCAGCGGCAGCTCGCGAAAGACCCGGCATCTGCTCGACGCCTGCGATGCCTTGAATCGGCCCTGTCGATACTGGCCGTTCGACGTCAGCGCGCAGATGATGCTGGACGCCGGCGCCGAGCTGGTGGCGGACTATGACTGGCTCACCGTCCATGCCCTGATTGGCGACTACACCGGCGGCCTGTCGACCGTGCCCCTGCCCGAAGACGGTCGTCGCCTGATCGTGTTCCTTGGCGGCACGCTGGGCAATTTCGAGCCGGCGGATGCGCTGGCCATGCTCGAACAGATTGCCGCGCTCATGCGCGACGACGATCGCCTTCTACTGGGCATTGATCGGGTCAAGGACACGGCCACGCTCGAGGCCGCCTACGACGATGCACAAGGCGTGACCGCCGACTTCAACCGCAACGTGCTACGGGTGCTCAATCGCGAACTCGATGCCGATTTCCCGGTTGAGGCGTATCGCCACCGCGCGCTTTTCGATCGCGATAATGCCCGTATCGAGATGCGCCTGACGGCCGATTATGCCCACCGGGTGAGGCTGGCGGCGTTGGATACGGCTATCGATATCGACGCCGGCGAGGAGATCGTGACCGAGTTCAGCCACAAGTTCACGCCGGACACTCTTCGCGCGCTGCTCAACGCAGCCGGTCTGGCGATGGACCGCCATTTCGAAGCCGAGGGCGGTGCCTATTCGCTGGTGCTGGCGCGCCGGGCCTGACGGCCCGGCAGACGGGGCGGCGCGGGTCAGTCCGCGTCGAGCAGATCCAGCAGCAGCGCTTTCTGGGCATGCAGGCGGTTTTCGGCCTCGTCCCAGACCACGCTGTGGGGCCCGTCGATGACTTCGGCGCTGACTTCCTCGCCGCGATGGGCGGGCAGGCAGTGCATGAACAGGGCGTCGTCCTTGGCCCAGCTCATCAACGCCTTGTTGACCTGGAAATTGGCGAAGTCGGCCAGACGGACCTCGCGGTCGTCCTCGTCGCCCATGCTCGCCCAGACGTCGGTGACCACCAGATCGGCGCCGTCGGCGGCCTGGGGCGCATCGTCGCAGATCACGGCACGTTCGCCGCAGGTTTTGAGAATCTGTGGATTCGGGCCGTAGCCCTCGGGCGCAGCGATCCGCAGCTCGAAACCCAGCAGGCGGGCAGCCAGCATGTAGGAATGGCACATGTTGTTGCCGTCGCCGATCCAGGCCACCGTCTTGCCGCCTATATCGCCGCGGTGTTCCTGATAGGTCTGCAGGTCGGCCAGCAGCTGGCAGGGGTGAAAGCGGTCGGTCAGCCCATTGATGACCGGAACGCTGGCGTAGGCCGCAAAGCGTTCGAGCATGTCGTGGGAGTGGTTGCGAATCATTACCACGTCGACCATGCGCGAGAGCACGCGGGCGGTGTCCTCCACCGGCTCGCCGCGCCCGATCTGGGTATCGCCCGGCGACAGGAAGATGGCGTGACCGCCGAGCTGCGTCATGCCGGCCTCGAACGATACGCGGGTGCGCGTAGAGGCTTTTTCGAACAGCATGCCGAGCGTACGCCCGACGAAGGGCTGTTTGCCGCGCGGTTCGCGCTTTAGCGCAATGGCGTTGTCGATCACGCGGCGAATGCCGTCGGCGCCCAGGTCATCCAGGCTCAGAAAGTGGCGCAGGGTCATGGTCAGCTTGCTTGGTTGGAACGTGTGGAATGGCTCGCCGGCGCGGCGACGCTTTCGATGAGATAGCACACGCCGTCCACCAGTCGTTCGACCTCGGCCGGGCCGATGATCAACGGCGGCAGCAGTCGAATGACGTTGGCGGCGGTGACGTTGAGCAGAATGCCCTGTTCGCGGGCGGTGTCCACGAGATGTGCGCAGGGCTCGGCCAGCTCGATGCCAATCATCAGGCCCATGCCGCGGATATCCTTGACGTGGTCAAGGCCGTCGACGCGCGCCTCGATCTGGCTGCGAATGGAATCGCCCATGGCCTGGGCATGGGCCAGCAGGCCCTGGGTTTCGATGGTTTCCAGTACGGCCAGCGCCGCACGACAGGCCAGCGGATTGCCGCCAAAGGTGGAACCGTGGCTGCCCGGCCCGAACAGGGGCGTGGCCTTGCCGGAGACCAGCGCCGCGCCGATGGGCACGCCGCCGGCCAGCCCCTTGGCCAGGCCCATCACATCCGGGGTGATGCCGGTGGCCTGGTGGGCGAACCAGTGGCCGGTGCGGCCGACGCCGCTTTGTACTTCGTCGACCATCATCAGCCAGTCGCGTTCGTCGCAGAGCCGGCGTATGCCGGGCAGAAAGTCGGCCGGCGGTACGCGCACGCCGCCTTCGCCCTGAATCGGTTCGACCAGCACCGCGGCGATATTGGCGTCGTCGAGCGCGGCGATAGCGTCGAGATCGCCATAGGGTACGCGCAGAAAGCCTTCCGGCAAGGGTTCGAAGCCTTTCTGGGCATTGGCATTGCCGGTCGCGGCCAGGGCGGCGAGGGTGCGCCCATGAAAGGAATTCTCCATGACCACGACCACCGGCTTGTCGATGCCGCGCTTGTGGCCATGCAGCCGG
>NZ_CAXGSH010000070.1:0-21527 GCF_964012375.1 uncultured Salinisphaera sp. | reverse complement strand
ACCACCAGTTGTTGCTGCTTACCTCTATTGTTCAAGTGGTGGAGGGAGGAGGATTATTCGCGCCTGCGGCGCTCACCCTACGGGCCGGTCGCGTGCCGCGACCGTTCTCGGTCGCTTCGCGCCCTCGTCGAACCTCTAACGGTTCGAACCCTCCTCGGTCCGGCTTTGCGCTTGCCGCGACCACCAGTTGTTGCTGCTTACCTCTATTGTTCAAGTGGTGGAGGGAGGAGGATTCGAACCTCCGAAGGCTGAGCCGACAGATTTACAGTCTGTTCCCTTTGACCGCTTGGGTATCCCTCCACAAACGAGCCGCGCATTGTTCGCAATCGAGCCACGCTTGTCAACCGCTTACGAGCGATCGTTTTCAACTCTCATGCACGCACCCGGCCGACAAAGGCAAGCCGCAGCCCGGGCAACGGATTCTGCGCCGCGCGAGGCGCCTGCAATAGATGGAGCCGGCGACCGGGTTCGAACCGATGACCTGCTGTTTACAAAACAGCTGCTCTGCCAACTGAGCTACGCCGGCTTGGGGCGAAAGGCGCGGATCAGACGACCGCGCCGAGCGTCATTCTGCCGTGTACAACACCGGCTGGCTAGCCCGTGGGCGGCAAACCCCGCGCATGAATGGCCAGGCCTTCGAGCACGAGGTGAGGGCGCAGCACCCAGGCCGCGGCCAGATGCGTGGCCAGCTCCGCGCCGCCCCCGCCGGTCAGCAACAGACGGTCCGGGCCCAGCTCGGCAACGGCGTTATCCAGCAGGCTGATCGCGCTACGCAGCGTGCCGGCCGCGATGGCGCTGTCGGTATCGCGGGCCAGCCATACCGGGGCGGCGTTTTCCCGCGACGGGCGAAGCTGAGTCTGACGCCGTAGCGCACCGCGCATGGTCGCCACCCCGGGAGTGATCAACCCGCCCCGGTGCGCGCCGCGCGCATCGACAAAATCCAGCGTGAGCGCGGTTCCGGCATCGGCGACGAGCACTGACCCCGGGGCGTCTGCCCAGGCGGCGATACAGGCCATCCAGCGGTCCACGCCCAGGCGTTCGGGGTCGTGGTAGGCATTGGTCAGCTCGGCGAAACGCGCCCTGCTCTCGGCCACGCTCAGATCGACCCCGAGATCGACCGCGAACGCGCGCAGTCGCGCCAACGCCTCGGGCTGAGCGACGCTGGATACATGAATGGACTCGACCTGGGCCTGCGGCAAGGCCGCAATCCAGTCTTCCGGGTCCGCGCGCGAGAACGCGCCCGTTTCGAGCAGCGCAGTCTCACGCGCCAGCGCCCACTTGCAGCGCGTGTTGCCGATATCCACGAGCAGCCTCATGGCGCCAGCCGCAGGCTCACATCGCCCGAATAGACCGACTGCTCGCCGGCTTCGAACTCAACCCGGAGCGCGCCATCGGCCGCGATGCCGCGAGCGATGCCCACGCGCTCGCCCTGGCTTTCGATAACCCGCACCGGCTTGTCGCGGACCGCGTCGAATGCCTGCCAGCGAGCACGAAAATTTTCGAAACCATGTTGTTCGAAGCCTTCGACCGCGCGCATCAGCGCAGCCAGCACCGCCGCGGCCAGGCGGTTGCGCGAGGGCAGCGCCGGCAGGTGATCAAGCAGCCGGGTCCAGGGCTGATCGATCGCCTCGGCCTGCGCGCGGTCCATGACCACGTTCAGGCCCAGGCCCACGACCAGGCGCGCGCCAGCGCCCAGCTCGCCGCGATGCTCGATGAGAATGCCGCCAAGCTTGTCGCCGCCGGCCCAGATATCGTTGGGCCACTTCAAGGCGAGATCGGTTGCGCCCAGATCACGCAGCGCTTCGATCACGCACACCCCCACAGCCAGGCTCAGCGCCCCCAGCGGAGCCCGCGTGGCAGCCACATCGGCGGCCAGCGATACGTAGAGATTGGCGCCGAACGGCGAGGTCCAGGGTCGCCGCGCACGCCCGCGCCCGGCGGACTGGTATTCCGCCAGACAGGCCTGCATGCCCGGTCCGCCGCGCCGGGCCAGCTCGGCGTTGGTGGAATCGATACGCTCGTGAACATACAGCGCATCCAGGGCTTTGCCCTGGTCGCCGAGTTCGCCGCGGATCCGGTTTTCGTCGAGCAACTCGATCGGTTCGGCCAATCGGTAGCCGCGGCCCTGTACCGAATGCACCACCAGCCCCAGCTCGCGCAGCTCGGCGACCCGGCCCGAGATCGCGGCCCGCGATACGCCCAGCGCCTCGGCCAGCGCCGGGCCGCGATGCCAGGCGCCGTCGGCGAGCAGACCGACCAGCGACACGGCGCTCAACGCCGGCGCCACATCACCCGCTCGAAGCGGTTTTCCCGTCCCTGGCGCAGACGCTGGATGTTCTCGCGGTGGGTATAGAAAATGAGCACCGTCATGGCGATAACGAACACCTTGGCCGCCAGGCCCGCGCTGGGCGCGAACAGCGTCGCCAGGGCCACGCCAACCATGCCCAGCAGCGTGGCCAGGCCCACATAGCCGCTGGCCACCAGCGTGGCAACCCACACGGCCACGCCCAGCAGCAAGGCGCCGGGCAGCAGTGCGATCAGCACGCCGATGAGCGTGGCCGCGCCCTTGCCGCCGCGAAAACCGAAGAACACGGGATAGACATGCCCAATCACCGCGGCCGCGCCGCAGGCCAGCGCCATGGCAAACCCCACGCCACAGATCGCCGGCACCGCCAGCGCTGCGATCACGCCTTTGACCAGATCGAATACCAGCACCGCGGCGCCGTAGCCGCGACCGCCGGTACGCAGGGCATTGGTAGCACCCGCGTTGCCGCTGCCGCTGGTACGCGGGTCGGCACGCCCGAAGGCACGGGCCAGCAACAGGCTGCCCGACAAGGAGCCGATCAGATACGCCAGCAGCAGCGCCGCGGCAGCTATCAATACGGTACTGAAATTCATCGCTACCCCAGATTCGTGTTCTGCGACACGTCCGCCTTCTCACCCGGCGCACGCCGGCCGTACAGACGCGCGATATCGCGAGCATAGCAGCGCGCCACGCGCCGACGCCGGGTCTTGTCGGTGGCGGTGACCAGATCGTTGCCCTGGCTCCAGCGATCGGTGGTGATGGCCACGCGCCGGACCTGGGCATGGGCCGGATAACCGGCCAGCAGCTGGCTGAAGCGCGCGATGAAGAAATTCTCCAGACGCGCGCTGGTCAGGCTGGCCGGCGTATTCGGGTCGAGCCCCAGCCGTTGCATGACCGGAACCAGCGTATCAGCCGGACAGCTTACGATCGCGGCCAGCACCGGTCGCGCCTCGCCAACCACCACCGCGCGTTCCACCAGTTCGTCCAGGCGCAGCGTTTCTTCCAGCGGCTCGGGCGAGGCCTTCTCGCCGGTGGTCATGACGATGACCTCTTTCATGCGCCCGGTTAGATACAGTCGGTTCTTGTCCAGGCGGCTGACCTTGTCGCCGGTATGCAGCCAGCCGCCGGCCGAAATCGTACGCCGCGTGGCGGCCTCGTCCTGCCAGTAGCCGCGCATCACGCCGGCCCCGCGCAGCAGCAGCTCGTTGTCGGGGCCGACCTTGGTTTCCACCCCGTCGAGCACGATGCCGACGCTGTCGATGGCGTTGTCGTGCAGCCGGTTGACGCTGACCACCGGGCCGGCCTCGGTCAGGCCATAGCCTTGCAGCACGGGCACGCCCAGCCCCACCAGCGTACGCGCGACCGGGTACGGCAGCGCGGCCGCGCCGGACACGGCGTACTGCATATCCGCGCCGAACAGGCGCAGGCAGCGCCGGGCGACGAAGTAACGCAGAAATGGCCACAGCAGATGACGCGCGCGCCGGCGGCTGCGCCCCTGCTCGCGCTCGAACACCGATTCGCCCACGCTGATGGTGAATGCCACCAGCCGACGCACGAAACGCGGCCGACGCGACAGCCAGCGATTGAGTTCGATATAGAAGCGCTCGAATACACGCGGCACGCCGATCAGGGTGGTGATCGGCGCGCGTGCCAGGGTCAGCCCCAGAAAGCGCGGATGCCGACAGAAGGTGATCACCCCGCCGGTGATCATCGCTCGATAGGCATTGACCACCCGCTCATAGGAATGCGGCAGCGGCACATAGGACAGCGCGTGCTCATCGTCGACCTGGGGCAACGCATCGGCACAGGCCTGGGCATTGAACAGCAGGTTGGCGTGGGTCAGCATCGCGCCGCGTGCACGCCCGGTGGCCCCGGACGTGTAGACGAGGCTGGCCAGGGCATCCGACTCCACCGCTATGCCGGCACGGTGATCTTCGGCGGCATGCGCCAACGCCGCTTCGGCGCCACGAATACGCCCGGCCTCACCGACCTCGCCGTTGAAGACCAGCGCCGTTTCCAGCTGCGGGCAGCTATCGACCTCGAGAATACGCTCGACCCAGCGCGTCTTCACCGCCACCAGCACGCGCGCGCCGCTGTCTTCGATCAGATGCGCGTTGCTGGCCGGCGTATCGGCACAGAACAGCCCCACCGTCACCGCACCCAGCGCCATGGCCGCCTGATCTACGCACAGCCACTCCGGACTGTTGCGCAGCATGATCGCGACTCGATCGCCCGGTTGCACGCCGGCCTCGGCGAGCACCGCCTGCCAGCGCTGTACCCGGGCCGCCACCTGGGCCCAGCTCAGGCTGATCCATTCATGCCGGCGCGGGCTGTAGAAGCGATACGCCAACGCATCCGGCGTGCGGGCCACGCGGGCGGCGAACAGATCGCAGAGGGTGGCGGCCTCGTCGCGGCCGATCCAGTATTCAGGCCGGGGCGTTGGCACGACACAACCAGTTCGCGCGCCGCGCCTGGGCGGCGGCGTCGGCATCGCTGTCGATACGCAGCGTCCATTCGCCCGCTGCGGCCGCGGCCAGCGTGACGTCGCGCTGCAGCAGTTCGTCGCCGCGCAGCAGGTGCAGCCGCACGACCGCGCCGCCGGGATAACGGCGCAGACGCGTGGCCAGCGTCATACCCACGATTTCGATACCGTCGAGTGCCACCAGGCGATCCTGGGGCGAGATGCCGGCCGCCTGGGCCGGGCCGTCGTCGAATACGTGCGCGACCCGGGGCTGGGCGTCGCTGGACGCGCGCAGGCCCAGCCGGCCGTGCACGACGGCGGCATCGTCGCTAGCAGGCGCGCATATCGCCTCGATACCGAAATAGCGCAGCCAGTCGGCCCAGGGCGCATCGATCGTGGTTTCGAGATGCGCTTCGACAAACTCGGACAGATCCAGCCCCGACAGCTCGGCGGCGAGTTGGGCCAGACCGTGTTCGGGCACCGGCTCGTCGCGGCGGCCGTTGCGCTGCCAGAGCTCGCGCATGACCTTATCGAGCGAAAGCGCGCCCTCGGTTTCCACCCGCAGCTTGAGATCCAGGCCCAGCGCGAACTGGGCGCCCTTGCCGTAGTAGCTGATCACCGCGTTCGGCGTGTTCTCGTCGGGCCGATAGAACTTCAGCCAGGCATCGAAGCTCGACTGGGCCAGGCTCTGGCGATGGCGACCCGGCGTACGATCGATGCGCGTGGCCAACGTCGCCAGGCGGTCGAGATAGCCCTGCTCGGATATCAGGCCGGCACGGACCAGCCCCAGGTCGTCATAGTAGGACGTGACGCCTTCATAGGCCCACAGATCCCGAAAATAGGCTTCGGACTGCAGGTCGCTGGTCGCCACCGCGGCCGGACGAATGCGTTTGACGTTCCACAGATGAAAATATTCGTGGCTGCACAGCCCGAGCAGGGTCTCGTAGGCGCTGCTGCGGGTGGCCTCGCCGTTGTCGGGCGCAATACGCGTTGGCAGCGCATCGCGTGCCACCTGCAGCACGCTGGATTCGCGATGCTCCAGGCCGCCGAAACCGCTGGGCGTGACCTGGGCAAAGAACAGATATTCGCGGGCCGGCAGCTCGTCGAACACCGCGGCCTGAGCCTCGCAGGCCGCCGCCAGATCGGCTGCCAGGCGCTGGGTGTCGGCATCGTGGCTGCCCAGCAGCACGAAGGCATGGGGCACGCCACGCACCTCGAAACGCACGTATTCCACCGCCGCGCCCATGGCCACCGGCTGGTCGATCAGTGCCCAGTAGTTGTCGGCGGCATAGACGCCGAAACCGCGGCTGTCGGTGGCCTGGGCGGGCAAGGTGGTGACCACTTGCCAGTTATCGATGCCCGTCGGGGCTTCGAGGGTGACGCGACACGGGTCCTGCTCGCGCCCGACCGGACGCAGCGCCAGCGAGGTGAAGTTGAAGAACGCCCGCGTATCGTCGAGAAACGCCGCGCGTACCGATTCGTCGCGGGCATAGAACTCGCAGACCACGGTCAGCGTGTTGCCGGTCGGCCTGCAGCGCCAGCGCTGTCGATCCATCGCGGTCACGGCGAGGGCCTCGCCATCGCTTTCGGCGGCAATCGAAAGCAGGTGCCGGGCAAAGTCGCGAATGACATAGCTGCCGGGAATCCAGCTGGGCAGGGCCAGTTCGACCGGCGCGCCGGCCTGGACCTCGGTGTGCAGCACGACCCGGAACCGATGGGCGGTGGCTGCGACCGGCGCTACGATGTAATCCAGCGTTGGCATGACGCCTCGCCTTGGGCTGCTCGTCGATTCGAAGGCGCGCAAGTGTACGCCCTCGCCACGCCGCTGCCCATACAGCCGTTATACAACGCGCCGCGGGCGTACCCGCGCAGCGCTTGCGTCACGCCAAATGGTATCTAGCCGCGCCGCGAACCCGCCACCAGCGCCACGCCGCACATGATCAGCCCGGTGCCCGCGAGTCGCCCGACCGTGATCGTTTCGTTGAGCGCGGGCCATAGTGCGGCGCCGAGATAGACCAGCACATAGCTCAGGCTCATCATCGGAAAGGCGATGCTCAGATCCATGCGCGAAAGCACCTGCAGCCAGACCAGAATCGCGATGGAATAGACGATCATCCCGAGCCAGACAAAACCGATGCTCATGGGCGCAACGATGCCGCCCCAGACCAGATTCAAAAATGCCTGCGGCGATTCGATCGGCCCGAACGAGAGCATGCCGCGACGCATGCACAGCTGGCCGGCGGCCATCAACGATACCGACAGCAGCAGTAGGCCGATGCTCACCCAGGAACGCCGACTGATACGCAGTGGCGACAGATCAGGCCGCATAGGCGAGCACCCCGACGCCGACCACGATCAACGCAACGCCGCACCAGCGACGCTTGCCAACCGCCTCACCCATGGAAAACGCCGAGTACGCGACCACCACGCCGTAGCTGAGTGCCAGCACCGGAAACGCCAGACTCACATCGATGTGTGACAACACGACCAGCCACAGACAGGTCAGCACCACCTGTGTGCCCATGCCGGCCAGTACCAGCGGTTCGCGCAGTGGCCGCAGCCAGGCATGACCGACGCGCGATTCCACCGTCCGGGTCATGCCGTGCTTGAGCAGGATCTGGGCCAGGCTGGCCAGCCCGACCGCGAGCACCAGAAATATCTGCGAAACGCTCACCAGCGTGCGACTTCGAGCCCCAGACCACCGACCTGATGAAAAAGCCGCTTCGAGGGACACACGGCCACCCCGTTCTCGGCCCAGGACAGCAGCGGCAGATCGGCGTGCGAATCCGAATACGCAGTCACGCCGCGGCCATCCTCCGGCATGCCGTCGAGAGCTTTGACGCGGCGCAGCTTTTCGTCGTCGCGACAGTTCTCGCCGTCCATGCCCGCCACCCGATCGCGCGCGTTCCAGGCCACCCGGGTGGCCAGCACTTCGTTGATATGCAGCTTCTCGGCCAGACGGGCGACATAGATATCGAAACTCGCCGAGGCGAGAATCACTCGATCGCCGGCGTCCTGATGGGCGCGCAGCTGGGCCATGCCCTGCTCGCGCATGGCGTCTTCGAGCAGTTCGTCCACGAAGCGATCGGCCCAGGCTTGCACTCGCTCGCGTGGCTGGCCGCCCACGAACGAACGCAGAACCTGTGTTTTCACCCAGGTACGATCACCCCAGCGCCAGAACCGCAGCAGATTCCAGGGCAGCCGCCAGGTCGCGCCCACACTCCGGCGCTTGCGGTGATAGCGCAGATAGCCGATCACGAACGGCAGGAAGGTGTCGTAGCGGGTGAGAGTGACATCGAGGTCGAACACGACGATGCGCTGCGACTGTGACAAGGCGTTCTCTTCTTCGATTCGGTTTGTAGCCAGCTTACGTCAAACACGGCGGACGTCGACACAGCCCCAATCACGCGCTCTTGTATTTGTGCGGGCGTGCATCGACCATTACGGGCCTGCGTTCGTCCTACTGCCGCCATGCGTAAACCCCGCAAGCCAACCGCCGCGCAACAGCGCGCCCTGGCCCAGCACCTGGGCGCTGCGCTCCAGCGCAACGTGGCGCTGGCCCCGCGCACTAGCTTTCGTATCGGCGGACCGGCCGCCTTTTATGTGGAAGCCAGAACGCCCGAGGCTCTGGCCACGGCGATACGCGTGGCCCGGCGCTTCGAGATCGACTATTTCCTGCTCGGGCGCGGCGCGAACATCCTGGTCGGCGATCGTGGCTTTCCCGGGCTCGTCATTGCCAACCACGCGCGCTCGATCGACGTGTATGGCACCTGCGTGACCGCCGCCAGCGGCGCGCTGGTCTATCCCGACCTGATCGATGCGGCCGTAGCAAATGGGCTGTCCGGCCTGGAACACTATGTCGGCATCCCGTCGACGGTCGGTGGCGCGCTCTGGCAGAACCTGCATTTTCTCTCCCCGGCCCCGGCTCGTGAGCGCACCATGTTCATCGGCGAAGTGCTTGAATCCGCCGAGCTGCTGACCGCCGACAACGAACGTCGACGCGTGGACGTGGATTATTTCGAGTTCGGCTACGACCAGTCGGTGCTGCATTCGCGCGACGATATCGTGCTGTCGGCAACCTTCGAGCTCGAGCCGGCACCGGCCGAGACGCTGACTCGAATCATGCAGGAGAACCTGCGCTGGCGCGCCGAGCGCCACCCGCCGCTGGACAGCGAGCCGTCGGCCGGCTCCATATTCCGCAAGATCGAGGGCATTGGCGCCGGCCGGCTCATCGACGAATGCGGCCTCAAGGGGCTGCGCTGTGGCGATGCCCAGATCTCGCCGCGCCATGCCAATATCATCGTCAATCACGGCCGCGCCTCGGCTGCCGACGTCTGTGCCCTGATCATGCACGCACAGCGCTGCGTACAGGCCGATACCGGCTATTGGCTTACACCGGAGATTTCGTTCGTCGGCGAGTTCGGGCCGGTCACGCGGCTACCCGCCGATGCGCGCGCCTCGACGCCCCGGCCGGCTCTGTCATAAAAACGTCATATTTTCCTGACAGCCTTGCGCCAGGCGTCGGATTCCGACTCAATAAATCCAGGAAGACTCAATGCTGACCTCGCTGCTCAACAACCAGACCAAATCGTTTCTCACGATCGCGGCCACCGCCCTTGCCCTGACGGCATGCGGCCAGGGCCAGGAACAGAACAGCGCCGAGGGCGCCGAGTCCAACCAGAGCTCGGGTGATACCCAGGCCAGCAGCGGCGGCGAAAAATACGACCGCAACCAGATTCGTATCGTCGGCTCGTCGACCGTTTACCCGTTCTCGTCCTATGTGGCCGAGGAAATGGGCGCGACCACCGATTTCCGCACCCCGGTGGTGGAATCCACGGGTTCGGGCGGTGGCTTCAAGCTGTTTTGTAGCGGTGCAGCCGAGGACACCCCGGACTTCACCAATGCCTCGCGGCCGATGAAGTCGTCCGAACTGAAAATGTGCCAGGACAACGGCGTCGACGACATCACCCAGATCATGGTCGGCTATGACGGTATCGTGATTGGCCAGAAGGCAGGCGAGCCGCCGCTCGACCTGTCCCGCGAACAGCTCACCAAGGCGGTTGCCGCAAAGGTGCCGCAGGACGGCGAACTGGTCGATAACCCGTACAACAAGTGGAGCGATATCGACCCGAGCCTGCCCGACCACGAAATTCTCATCTACGGCCCGCCGACCTCCTCGGGTACGCGCGATGCCTTCGAAGAGCTGGTCGTCGAACACGGCGCGGAGAACATTGACGGCTACAACGGCGAAAAACCGAGCATCCGTCAGGACGGCAAGTTCGTGCCCTCGGGCGAGAACGACAACCTGATCGTGCAGAAGCTGTCCCAGAACGCCACGGCGGTCGGCATCTTCGGCTATTCGTTCCTGGAAGAGAACCGCGGCAAGATCCAGGCCGCCAAGGTGGACGGCATCGAACCCAAGCGCGAGCTCATTTCCTCGGGCGAATATCCGGTTTCGCGCTCGCTGTTCTTCTACGCCAAGAACGCCCACGTGGGCCGTATCGACGGCATGGAAGAGTATGTCGACCTGTTCCTGTCCGATCAGATGGCCAGCGACCGCGGTGCGCTCAAGTCTCTTGGCCTGATCTCGCTGCCGCCCGAAGAGCTCGAGGCGATGCGTGATAACTGGAAGAATCGCAAGCAGGTGACCGCCGAATCACTCAAGGCCGAACACGGCTGATCGGCATCACAACCAGTATCGGGTGGCTTCGGGGGTATGCCCCGTGCCACGCGGGCCGGCCCGAGGGTCGGCCTTTTTTTATGGCGCCGGTTTTTACGGTCGGCCAATGAACGCCAATCAGCGCAACGTACGCCGGTTTGCGCACAGTTCACCGACGCTCCTCTGGCCACTACGGCTGTCGGCGGATCTGCCTCGTTTCATTCCTGCTTATTCGCGTTCATTCGCGGACAGCTTCCTGCACCGCCAGGCAGCGCTTGCAGGCGTATCCAGACGTAATCCGCGATACCTGTTGCTATCCGGTGGATGAGGCACAATCACGGCTTCGTATCCGAACCGGATGACCGTTATGCCCGACACCCCGCGTCAGCCGCGACAGCATCTGCGCACGCACGACGTCACCAACCAGCCCCCGCCGCTCGAGCACTACAACGTGTTCACATCGGATACGGCGCTGGTCGAGGCCATACGCCGGGAGGGCGGCGACTGGGGTCAGGACCGGCTCAAGACCTATGGCGCCATTGCCGGCACCGAGCTGATCGAAATCGGCTTCGACGCCAACGAGAACCGCCCCGAACTCACCACCTTCGATCGCTATGGCCACCGCATCGACGAGGTGCGCTTTCATCCGGCGTACCACCGCAGCATGGCGCTGGCCAAGGAACACGGCCTGCACGGACTGACCTGGACCGCCCAGCGCGAGGGCGCGCAGGTCGTGCGCTCGGCGCTGTTCTATATCCATAATCAAATGGAAGCGGGCACGATGTGCCCTATCACCATGACCCATGCCAGCGTGCCGGCGCTGCGTCATGCGCCCGATCTGGCCGCACAGTGGCTGCCCGGCATCCTCGCCAACAGCTACGACCCGACGTTCGCCCCGCCGGGCGAAAAGCACGGACTGACCATTGGCATGGGCATGACCGAAAAGCAGGGTGGCTCGGACGTGCGCGCCAATACCACCCGCGCCACGCCGCGCGACAACGGCAGCTTCGGCCTGGTCGGCCACAAGTGGTTCTTCTCGGCGCCCATGTGCGATGCCTTTCTCGTGCTCGCCCAGGAAGACGCCGGACTGTCTTGCTTCCTGCTGCCGCGCTGGACGGCTGCCGGTCAGCGCAACGCAATCGAAATCCAGCGCTTGAAGAACAAGCTCGGCGATCATGCCAATGCCTCGTCCGAAGTCGAGTTCTTCGATGCCGAGGCTTATCGCGTAGGCGCGGCCGGGCGCGGGGTACCTACCATTATCGAAATGGTGTCCCAGACGCGGCTGGACTGCATGCTGGGCTCGGCCGGGCTGATGCGTCAGGCGCTGGTACAGGCGATCCACCACTGTCGCTATCGCAAGGCCTTTGGCACGCGCCTGGTCGAACAGCCGTTGATGCAACACGTGCTCGCGGACATGGCGCTCGAATCGGAGGCCGCGATGGCCTATGCCATGCGCGTGGCACGGGCCTTCGAATCCGACGACGAACGCCAGCAGCTGCTGGCACGTATCGCCACGCCGGTCGGCAAATATCTCATCTGCAAGGCTGCCCCGCCGCTGGTCAACGAAGCCCAGGAATGCCTGGGCGGCGCCGGCTATGTCGAAGAATCGATCCTGCCGCGGCTGTTTCGCCAGTCGCCGCTGAACTCGATCTGGGAAGGCTCGGGTAACGTGCAGTGTTTGGACATGCTGCGCGCGATGGCCAAGAGCCCGGCCGCCCTGGATGCACTCAACGAAGAACTGATCGAAGCACAGGGCGCGCACCCTGCCTACGATCGACATTGCAGCGATCTGAAGAAAATGCTCGGCGCGGTTGCCGATCAACCCACGCAGGCGCGTCGCGTCGCCGAGGCCGTCGCGCGTGCATTGCAGGCCAAGATCCTGCTTACCGGTGAATCGAGCTGGGTGGGCGAAGCCTTCTGCGAGGCCCGCCTCGGCAGCAATCGTGGCCTGGCCTACGGCACCCTGGATACCGAGCTGGATTTCGTACGGCTCATCGAGCGCGCAGGCGTAGCGCTCGACGACGGCTGCTAGGCCGCCCCGCCGACATCGGCCGCTTCATGCGCGGCACGAGGCGATTCGTGCGCGCGGATGAACGGCCGTTTTCAACCGCTCCTTGCAACGCCCTGGCGCACCGCTGACAACGCCGTTGGCCGGGGCTATTCCATTACATTAATAGTCTTGCAATTATATTAATGCAACATACAATAACCTGATTGATCCTCCTGCTGCCATGCGAGGCGCCGAGTGGCACATGTACTCCCGGACTCGATCCGTCATCAGTTCGGCTATCTGCTGGCCAAGACGCATCAGCGCCAGCTGCGCCTGTTCGAAACCCATACCCGGGGCATGCAGGTTTCGGCGCGCCAGTACGCCACCCTGCTTGCCCTCGAAGCCAACGATGCCCTGCACCAGAGCGATCTGGCCGAATGGCTGGGCCTGGACCGCACCACGGTGACCTATCTGGTGGACGGCCTTGAACAGCGCCGCTGGATCAGGCGCCAGCGCGACCCGGCCGACCGCCGAGCCCATCGTCTACATCTAACCGAAGACGGCATCGCGGCACTGGCCGACATACGGCCCGCGGCCGGTGCCGCCACTCAGGCACTGCTCGCCCCGCTGGGCGCCGACGAACAAACACAACTTCGGGCCCTGCTTGCCCGCCTGCTGCCATGAATGCCCTACGCCAACTCACGCTGGTTCTTTGTCTACTCGGTCTAAGTCAGACCCTCGCCACCGCCGCGCCGCCCGCGGCCGCCGGGCCGGGCGAGACCTTCACCCTGCCCGACGCCGCCGCGGCCCTGTCGCTGCGCGATGCCATCGACCAGGCCATGGCCGCCAACGTGCAGACGCTGCTGGCCGACGCCCGGCGCGACGAGGTGGCCGGCGATAGCCGCGAGGCGCGCTCTGCCTTCCTGCCGCATGTTTCGGCGCGCGTGAGCCAGGCACGCCGCCAGAACAACCTCGCCGCCCAGGGGCTGGATATCCAGTCGACCCTGGACTCGCTCGGCCCGGCGGCACAGAACGCCGATATCAGCGTGCCCGACGTCATCACCTACAACAGCTTCGATGCACGCGCCGAGCTGCGCCAGAACCTGTTCGACTACAGCGCCTGGCAGCAGTACAAGAGCGCGAAGCTCGGCGAGCGCGTGGCCGCCGATCAACTCGCACTGGCGCGCGAACAGGTCGCGTCCCAGGCGGCCCTGGATTATGTAGGCGCGCTCGCGGCCCGTGCCTCGGTGGATGCCGCTCGTGCCGATCTCGAGCTGGCCGATCGGCTGGCCGATCTGGCCGTGGATCAGGAAAACGTCGGTATTGCCACGGGCGTGGACGTCACCCGGGCCCAGACTCGCCAGGCCCGAGCCCGGGCGCGACTGGCCCAGGCCCGTACCGATCGCACCCGCGCGGATATCCGGCTGGCGCGCACGGTGGGGCTGGCTCTGGACACGCCGCTGGTATTGAGCGACGACCTGCACTACCGCGCCGCTCTGAATGGCACCATCGACGCCGATCTGGATACCGCCTACGCCAGCCGTGCCGAGCTGCGGCTGGCCCAGGGCGAACTCGCCGTACGCCGGGCCCAGCTCGCCGGTGCCCGCGGCGCACGTCTGCCCACGCTATCGGCGTCGGCCACCTACGGCGAAGCCGGCAACACCTATCACGAGAACGTCGAAGACACCTATACGGTCGGCGCACAGGTCGAGGTTCCAATCTTCGACGGTGGCGCCATCAATGCCCGTATCGACAGTGCCGCGAGTCGTCTCGATCAGCAGCGTATCCGGTATCGCGACACGCGTACCCAGATCGAACAGGACGTCCGCGTGTCTCGGCGCACGCTGCAGACGCTCGCCGAACAGGTGCGGGCCGCCGAATCGGCCTTCGAACTCGCCAACCGCGAACTCGATCTGTCCCGCGACCGCTTTGCCGAGGGCATCAGCGACAACGTGGAAGTGATCGATGCCCAGGCCGCGCTGGCCGATGCCCGCAACGGCCGCGTTGCGGCGCTGGCCGACTACACCCGTGCCCGTATCAACCTGGCCGCCGCGCTCGGACGTGCCGGCCGTTTTCGTCTTTATGAGCCCGCCACGCCATGACCGATTCCGTTGAAGCAAACGCCCACACCCACACGCCCGCCGCCAACAGCGGCAAGGGCAAGCGCGTGGCAGTGATCGCTGTCGTCGTCGTTGTGCTCTGCGCGATCGCTGCCGGCATCTGGTGGTGGCTGACCCGCGATCTGGTCAGCACGGATGATGCCTTCGTCCAGGCCGATATCGTGCAGGTCGCACCGCGCGTTACCGGGACCGTGGCCGAGGTCTATGTGCGCGACAACCAGCATGTCGAGAAAGGCGACCCGCTGTTCACCCTCGACCCGGCGGACTATCGCGCGCGCCTGGCCAGCGCCGAGGCCAGCCTGCTGGCGGCCAAGGCCGCGCATGCCTCGAGCCAGCGCGAGCTGGCGGTGACCCGCCAAACCAGCGGCGCCGATACCGATCGCGCCGAAGCCGCGCTGGAAACCGCCCGGGCAGAAGCCAGCCGCGCCTCGGCCGACGCCGAGCGTTATCGAAAGCTGTATGCCAAACGTGAAGTCTCGCGTCAGCAGCTCGACCAGGCCAATACCACCGCGACATCGGCCGCGGCCCGTGTGCGCGAGGCCAAGGCACAGCTCGACCAGGCCAGAACCGCGCCGGACCAGATCGCGCTGAAACAATCCCAGGCCTCGACCGCCGAAGCACGTATCGCCGAAGCCGAGGCCCAGGTCGAACAGGCGCGGCTGAACCTTTCGTACACCGACGTGCGCGCGCCGCAGGCCGGCAAGATCGCACAGAAATCGGTGCTGGCCGGCAGCCACGTCAACGCCGGTCAGGCCGCGCTGGCGGTGGTGGCCGACGACCCTTGGGTGGTAGCGAACTTCAAGGAAACCCAGCTCACGCGTATGCGCGTAGGCCAGCCGGTCCGCATAGAAGTGGACGCGTTTCCGGACCACGAGTTCGAAGGCCGACTGGAATCGTTTCAGTCGGGTACCGGGCCCACCTTTTCGCTGCTGCCGCCGCAGAACGCGACCGGCAACTTCGTGAAAATCGTCCAGCGCGTGCCGGTCAAGATCGTGTTCGAACGCAACGGCCAGCTCGATGACGTGGAGCTTGCCCCGGGGATGTCGGCGGTGCCCACCGTGAACGTGGGCGCGCCGGTGAAATCGATCGACGAAAACCGCCCCGCCACGGCAACGGCAACGCCCGCGCAATGAGCGACACCGCCGTCGCGCCGGCCGGCGAAGCCCGGTATCCCGCCAACCGCTGGCTGATCGCCGCGGTGGTGGGCCTGGCCGCGTTCATGGAGGTACTCGATATCTCCATCGCCAACGTATCGCTGTCGCATATCGCCGGCAGCCTGTCGGCGAGCCAGGAAGAAGCCACCTGGGTGCTCACGTCTTATCTGGTCGCCAACGCCATCGTACTGCCGGTTTCGGGCTGGTTTTCGCAGGTGCTCGGGCGCAAGCGCTTCTTCGTGGTTTCGATCGTGCTGTTTTCGGTGGCCTCGCTGCTGTGCGGCGTGGCCCCGTCGCTTGGGTGGCTGATCGTGTTTCGCATACTTCAGGGCCTGGGCGGCGGCGGCCTGCAGCCGGTTTCGCAGGCGATTCTTGCCGACTCTTTCCCGCCACGACAGCGCGGCATGGCGTTCGCGATCTATGGCGTGGCGGTGGTGTTCGCGCCCGCCATCGGCCCGGCCCTGGGCGGCTATATCACCGACCATGCGAGCTGGCACTGGATCTTTCTGCTCAACGTGCCGGTGGGTATCGTACTGCTGATTCTGGCAGGGGCTCTGGTCAAGGATTCGGCCGCCTACGAGGCCGCACGCCGCGCCAAGCTGGCAGACGGTTTTCGTATCGACTATGTCGGCTTCGCCCTGCTCGCGCTCGGCCTGGGCTGTCTGCAGGTCATGCTCGACAAGGGCCAGCAGAACGACTGGTTCGACTCCCATTTCATCCTCGCCAACGGCGTGATCGCGGCCCTGTGCCTGGGCGCACTGATCTGCTGGGAGCCGTTCCAGAAGCATCCGATCATGGACCTGCGCCTGTTTCGCTTTTCCAACTTCGCCTTTGCCAACGTGCTGATGTTCATGCTCGGCTTCGTACTGCTCGGCTCGACGCTGTTGATCCCGCAGTTCGTGCAGTCCGCGCTCGGCTATACCTCGACGCTGGCCGGCCTCGTGATTTCGCCCGGCGGTTTTGCCATCGTGCTGATGATGCCGGTGGTGGGTTTTCTATCCAACAAGCTCGAGGCCCGCTGGCTGATCGCCTTCGGCCTGGTGGTGGTGTCGGCGTCGATGTTCCATCTCGCCAGTTTCAACCTCGACGTGAGCTTCAACCAGCTCGTGGTCGCCCGTATATTCCAGACCGTCGGCATCGCCTTTCTGTTCATACCGATCACCAACGTGGCCTATATCGGCGTGCCGGCCGACAAGACCGACCAGGTCTCCGCGCTGATCAATCTGGCCCGCAACATCGGCGGCAGCGTCGGCATTTCGCTGGTCACCACCTGGCTGGCGCGGCGCAGCCAGTATCATCAGAACGTACTTGTGGAAAACGTCACGCCCTATAACGAGTCGTATCGCGACATGCTGGCGTCGCTGACCGCCCATTTCCAGCAGATGGGCGCGAGTATGGAAGCCGCCCGAAGCCAGGCCCTCGCCTCGATCTATCAGCTGGTCGGAGAACAGGCGCAGATGCTCGCCTTCATCGACGATTTCTGGCTGCTGGGCGTGATTCTCGCGGCTCTGGTTCCGCTGGTGTTCTTTCTTGGCAGCTCGAAGAACACGGACATGCCGGAGGGCGCGGCTCACTAGGGCCTGTCGTCACGGCATATACCATCGCATTGCCCGTGCCTGACACGTCCGGCACGGGCAACCCCCAACGAATAACGATCGGTCGGCGGCCAAGCCACGGCAATCCGGCGTTATGGTTCATGGGTTGGCTTGCTAACGTGGATAACCACGCGCCACTCGCGCGATGCCTTGTCTTGCCGCGACTTGGTCGCCGATGCGGTGACCTATCTGGCGACGACAGGCCCTATCGCCGACTATGCTGTCTTAGACCGGGATAGCACGAAAAATCGTTCGGGTTGATAACCCGCGTGTGCGAAAGCACGCTCGCCATGACCAACAGCCGTGTGGCCATCGGCAGAGATAACCGACGGGCGCCGGCGTTTCGTTCGATGGCGCTAAAGAACGCCGACGCAGTCGGCTGCTTTGGTGCCGACTAATAGAACAGCGGGTCGGCGTCCTGAACGCACAGCCAGCCATCGGTCACGGCCAGCGCATCACCCAACTCCACCAGACGTATGAGATGGGCTTTCACCTGCGCGGCGGCCATCGGCTGCAGACGCACGTCCAGATCCGGGTAGAGTTGAATCGCGATCTGCTCGGCCGTCATCGGCTCGTCGGCGCTCAGCGATTCCCATACCTGGGTTTCGCGCTCGCGCCGATGGGTCACGATCTGGGCCAGCACCGCGGGCGCGTCTTCAAGCAGGCGGCCATGCCCGGGGGCGATCCGCTCGATCGGCAGCGCCTGCAGCTGTTCAAGGCTTTGCATGTAGGCGCTCATGTCGCCATCCGGCGGCAGAATCACCACCGTGACATCGGCCATCACCGTATCGCCGGCGAACAGAAGGCCCACGTCGCGCCAGAAGAAACACAGGTGATCGGCCGTATGGCCGGGGGTATGGATCGCCTCGAGGCATATCGTGTCCAGATCGACGATATCGCCGTGATAGAGCGGTCGCTGCGGGGCGAAGCCTTCATCGCGTATGCCTTGCAGCTCGAGCGGAAAAGCATAAACCGGGGCATTCAGCCGTTCGGCCAGCCGCCGTGCGCCGCCGGTATGGTCCGGGTGCGCATGGGTGACCAGTATCGCCACCACCTCGCCCGGCGCGGCCGCCGCCAGGGCGTCGAGATGGGCAGCGTCATCCACGCCGGGGTCGATGATCGCGCAGCGCGAGTGGCCCACGATATAGCTGTTGGTGCCCGGGCCGGTCATCGGGCTGGGATTGGGAGCGACGACGCGCAGCACGCCGTCGAGCAGCTGTTCTGCCTGGGCGGCGCCGGTCACGGTACACGCACCGTCGTAGCGTCCATGAGCGCGGCCAGCGCCGCGGCGGCATCGGCATAGCCGGCCAGCGATTCGAGCGTGGCCCGGGTCGGCGTCATCAGTTCGATCTCGCCGCGATCGTGCGCCGCCACCGCACGGGCCGGCTGCGCCCACCAGACATGGGTCGTTTCCAGGCCGTCGCAGCGTGCCTCACCCGGCGGCGCGGCGGCGGCAAAGAACCGGGTGGAATAGCGTTTGGGCGGCCCGGCGGGCGTGGTCCAGTGGGCAAAGAACGCCAGAGCGTCTAGATCGAAGCGCAAGTCCATCTCCGTCACGATGGCCGCCCAGCTCGTCGTCTGTGTATTGAGCGCATGGCGCAGGGCTTCGCGGCGCGCCGGCATAACCTCGGCATGGGCCGTGCAGGCAACCAGCAGGCCGGCTTCCTCAAAGCATTCGCGAATGGCGGCCATGGCCAGGGCAAAGCCGTTATCGCCCACCGTCTCTTCGATGATCTCGGCACCGCCACGACAACGTGCGCGCAGCTCGGCCTCGTCATCGGCCGGATCGAGCGCGCCACCGGGAAACACATAGGCATTGGCACCGAACACGTGGCTGGCATGACGGCGCAGCAGCAGCACCTCGAGACCGTTGCTGGCCCCATCGCGCAGCAAGGCGGTGGTGGCCGCATCGCGTACGGTGACGACGCGGCTCAAGGCTGGGCAGTTGTCAGACAATCCATGTGGGCTAGCATACCTGCATCATTCCCCGTTTCGCATACCGATGCATCAGGTTTTCGTCTACGGCACGCTGCGCCCTGGCGAGCGCAATCATCATTTCATGGCAACCGCAACGCATCGAGGCGCGTACACCACGCCAGCACGCTTCACCCTGCTCGATACCGGGCCCTATCCGGCCGCTCTCGACGAAGGCCACACCGCGCTGGTGGGCGATGTGTTCTCGGTGAACGACGATACCTTCGCCGCCCTCGACCGACTCGAGGATTACCCGGTGCATTACACCCGCCGCGAGCTGGCCACCGACTACGGCGATGCCTGGGTCTATCTCTGGATCGCCGCTCGCGAGCCCGCCTGGCCGGTGATCGAGCACGGCAACTGGTGCAAGCATCTGCGCGAGCGCAGCCCCGACCACGACTGACGAACGACAAGACAACAACCGTGAACGATTCCCGAACCCATGCGACACCGAACCGCGGTGCGATTCGCGATCTCTACGACCTGGTGACCGGCGACGAGAATGCCCGCGTATGTCGCGATATCTCCGACGAAGCCTGTCGTGAGCAGCCCACCAATTTCTTCATCCATCTTGTCGCGCTGCTGGCGAACAAGATCGGCGACCTGATCGCCAGCCCCAAGCTGGTGCTGCCCTGGCTGATGGGCGCGCTGGGCGCCCCGGTGTGGATGACCGGCCTGCTGGTGCCGATCCGCGAATCGCTCGCACTGCTGCCCCAGCTGGCCGTAGCCGGCTGGATGCGGGCCAAGCCGCGCCGCAAATGGTTCTGGGTGGCCGGTGCGGCCATTCAGGGCGCCAGCGTGGTGGCCATGATTGCCGTCGCCCTCGTGCTCGAAGCCGTGCCCGCGGGCACCGCCATCCTGCTGCTGCTGGCGGTGTTCTCGCTTGGGCGCGGCGTGTGCTCGGTGTCCTACAAGGATGTTCAGGGCAAGACCATTGCCAAGACCCGGCGCGGCACGCTGTCGGGCTATGCGGCGAGCGCAGCCGGCGGGGTCGCCATGGCGCTCGGGCTGCTGTTGTGGCTTACCCCCATCGGCAACGCCACGCTTACGCCGCTGCTCGTGCTCCTGGCCATCGCCGGCACGGCCTGGCTGTTCGCCGCCATCGTCTTTTCCAGCCTGCGCGAATATGCCGGTGCTACCGAGGGCGGCGGCAACGCCCTCAAGACCGCCTGGCACAGCCTGGGCCTCATTCGCAGCAAACCGGGTTTCGCCCGCTTTATCGGCGTACGCGGGCTGCTGGTGGCCACTGCGCTTGCCGCGCCCTACTACGCCACGCTTGCCCGCGACAGCGGCGGCGAGGCGATCGGCAACCTGGCTATTCTGTTGGCGCTATCGGGGCTGGCCTCGCTGGTATCGGCGCCGTTCTGGGGCCGGTTCTCGGATCGTTCCTCGCGCCAGGTGCTGATGATCACGGGCATCGCCGCCGGCGTGCTCAATCTGCTGGTGGCCGTTTTCGCCTGGCTGGGTAGCGGCAGCGCGCTCGGCGTATGGCCGTTCGCTGCCGGCTATTTCGTGCTCGCCGGGCTGCATGCCGGCGTGCGCCTGGGCCGCAAGACCTATCTCACCGATCTCGGCAACAGCGAGGACCGGGCCCAGCTCACCGCCGTGGCCAACACCACCATCGGCGTCATCCTGCTCGCCGGCGGCGGCCTGATTGCGCTCATCGGCCTGCTTGGCGCGGCCTGGGCCGTGGCGGCATTGAGCATCCCGGCGTTCGCGGGCGCGGCACTCGCGGTGGGACTGCCGGAAATCGAATGAGCGCATCGGCCACCCGCGCGTGGGCGTAAACTCATTATCGAATCCGCTACCGAGCCGTCCATGCGTCGTCTGTCCTGCCGTCTTATCGTTCTTGTCAGCGTCACACTGTTGTTCTGCGCATCGGCCGGTGCGGCCGAGGCGCCGGCACCGGACGCGCCCTTCAAGCCGGACGTGGGCGCCGACGAAGGCGTGGCGATCTTTGCCGGCGGCTGCTTCTGGTGCGTGGAAGAAGCCTTCGATCAGGTCGAGGGCGTGGTCTCCACCACCTCGGGCTATACCGGCGGGCATCTACCCGACCCCAGCTATCGCGACGTGACCGCCGAAACCAGCGGCCATGCCGAAGCGGTGAAGGTGATCTACAAGACCGATCAGGTGGATTACGCCCAACTGCTCGATACCTTCTGGCACAACATCGACCCCACCGATGACCGTGGCCAGTTCTGTGATCGCGGCGACTCCTATCGCAGCGAGATCTTCTACGTGAACGACGCCCAGAAAACGGCCGCCGAAC
>NZ_CAXGSH010000069.1:0-21927 GCF_964012375.1 uncultured Salinisphaera sp. | reverse complement strand
GATAGAGTGTCGGCCTCCGAAGCCGAAGGTCGCAGGTTCGAATCCTGCCGGGCGCACCATATAAAAATGCCGGCCGTAGCGCCGGTATTTTTATATGGTCCATCGATAAGCTTCGAACCTGCGACAGACAGACAAGCATGGTTCGACGGGCTCGCGGAGCGAGCCCGAACCGTCGCGCAGCGACGCAGCCCGAAGGGCGAGGCGCGCCAGCGCCGAGTAATCCTGCCGGGCGCACCAATAAAACACCCGCCGCAGGCGGGTTTTTTATTGGTCTATCGACAATCATTCGAACCTGCGACAGATAGACAAGCAGGGTTCGACGGGCTCGCGCCGCTCGGGGCATGAGTCAGCCCGAAATCGCCCGTTATTCAAAACGCGCTACTTCTTCCATAGCCCAGCTGTCGAACGCCTCAAGGCCGGTGTGGTTTTCGGGTATTACGGGGATACGCATTCGCCGTTCGCTAACCCTGCGCGACCGCGATGACTGATTTTCCGGCCGCGAGTTCTTCGCGCACGAGAACGGACGGAATCGGGCGACGCCGTGAGTGGTCAATACCTGCCAGGCAAGTCACGATATGCACGCGCTGACTGTTGGTCGCGCACAGGCTGGCCTACAGGCTTTCACGGGCTGAGCGAGAGGAGTTCTTATGTGTGGTGCGTTGTCGGATATCCGCGTGCTGGACCTGACAAGGGTGTTGGCAGGGCCCTGGGCGGCGCAAGTGATGGGCGACCTGGGCGCCGAGGTGATCAAGGTCGAGCGTCCGGGTCGAGGCGACGATACGCGTGGGTGGGGGCCGCCTTACCTGGAAGACGCCGAGGGCCGGCCGACGTCGGAATCCGCCTACTTTCTTGGCGCCAACCGTAACAAGCGCTCGGTCGAGATCGATATTTCATGCGCCCAGGGGCAAGCGCAGATAAGGCAGCTGGTGGCCGAGTCGGATGTTCTGCTCGAGAACTTCAAAGTTGGCGACCTGGCTCGGTACGGCTTGGACTACGCGACCTTGAGCGAGATCAATCCTCGGCTGGTGTACTGTTCGATCACCGGCTTCGGCCAGGATGGTCCGTATGCCGGAAAGCCCGGCTACGATTTTCTTATTCAGGCCATGGGCGGTCTGATGAGTATCACCGGACGCCCGGACGATCAGCCCGGCGGCGGCCCCATGAAGAGCGGGGTCGCGTTAACCGATATAACGACCGGGCTTTATGCGTTGGTCGCCGTGCTTGCCGCGCTCAATCGACGCCATCAGAGCGGCGTGGGCCAATACATCGATGTGGCGTTGTTCGATGTTCAGGTCGCCTGTCTGGCGAACCAGGCGTCAGCTTATTTGACGTCTGGCCGCGTTCCGCACCGTATGGGTAACGCCCATCCAAGTATCGTCCCCTATGAGGACTTCCCCACCGCCGACGGGGAAATCATCTTGACGATCGGCAACGACCAGCAGTTCGCGCGTTTTTGTGACGCTGCAGAACATGCCGAGTGGAAGGACGATGAGCGATTTGCAACCAACGCCGCACGCGTCGAGCATCGCAAGGTTCTCGTGCCTCTGATACGGCAAACCACGGTGATGCGCACAACCGATCAATGGGTCGCCCTGCTCGACGCGGCCGGTGTGCCCTGCGGGCCGGTCAACAGTATCGACGATGTATTCCGTGACCCACAGGCGCAGCATCGCGACTTGCGAATCACAATGGCGCATCCGTTGCAGCGCGAGTTGAGTTTGGTGGCGAGTCCGCTGCGGCTATCGGAGTCGCCCGTTGCTTATCGGCGGCCACCGCCGATGCTGGGCGAGCATACCGACGAAGTGCTGCGTGAGATCCTGGGAGACTGAACCCAGGCCCGACTTCGATCCAGGCTTCAGGGGTTTAAGCAGTCGCTTTGGCAGGCCTTTGCGTCGCGTAGGCAAGGGCTGCCAGGCCGGCGAGTTTTGGGCCTTGTCGGTTCGTCGCACCCGCGATGTGCGCCTCAAATTCAAGAACGATGGCTGATTGAGGCATTCACCCCGAAAAGCGTTCGCGGCGTCTGCCCTAGTGAATCGATCGGGGGCGTATCTGCGAGGTCTGGTTCAGGCCGGCAGCGAACGCGTCGGCCTCGACGGCGGGGCTGAACAGATAGCCCTGCACCTCGTCGCAATTCAGCTCGGCGAGCGTGCTCAGCTGGGATTCGAGTTCCACGCCTTCGGCGACGACGTCGAGCTTGAGCGAATGGGCCAGATCGATGATCGAACGCACGATCGCGTTGCCGCTGTCGACGTTATTGCCCAGCCGTGCAACGAAGGCTCTATCGATCTTGAGCTGGTCGATCGGCAGGTCGCGCAGATAAGACATGCTCGACAGGCCGGTTCCAAAATCGTCGATGGATATGCGTATGCCCTGACTACGCAACTTACCCAGCGTGTGCAGGGCTTGTTGAAGCTCGGGCACGGCCGCGGTTTCGGTGATCTCGCAGATCAGATCGCGCGGGGAGAGTCCGAATTCGGCCAGGATGGCGGCGATGGTGGTGGCCAGGGCCGGATCGCGCAGACAGCTGGCCGACAGGTTGAACGCGATCGGAGGTACGTGCAGGCCCTGGCTGCGCCAGTCGCGTATGTCGGCACAGATAGCGCGCAGCATGCAGTTCTGCAGACTGCTGATCTGGCGCGAGCGTTCGGCGACGGCGATGAACCGATCCGGCGGCACGAAACCATCGGCCGGATGGTGCCAGCGTGCCAGGGCTTCGGCGCCGACCAGGCGCCGCGTACGCACGTCGTATTTGGGCTGGTAATAGGGTTGGATCTGCCCGCAGTCGATCGCTTCACTCAATTCGCTTCGAATGGTGACATCGCGCTCAACGCTTTGTGCCAGCTCGGAGGTGAAGAAGGCGTACTGATCGCGGCCGGCCTGCTTGGCGCTGTACATCGCCATATGCGACGCGGTAATCAGGCCCGCTGCGTCGTAGGCGTCGATCGGGTAGCGGGCCACGCCGATGCTGCCCGACAACCGCGTCTGGCCGGAGTGGATATCCCGGATCAGCGCAAGCAAGCGCTCGCAGTGACGATGCAGGCTGCGACTGCCGACGTCGCCGGTCATCAGGATCAAGAATTCGTCGCCACCGACACGGGCGACGGTATCGCCCGCCTGGGCGGACTGGCTCATGGCCTGGGCGAGGCGGGTGAGCAGCGTATCGGCGGCATCGTGCCCGAGGCTGTCGTTGATTTGCTTGAAACGGTCCAGGCCGATATGCAGCAGCGCGGCGCGCTGGCGGTTGGCGTGCGCAGACATGATGGCCTGTTCCAGGCGCTCGCGCAGCAACGGTCGATTGCCAAGCTGGGTGAGGGGGTCGTGGCGGCTGGCGTGGTGCAGCTGCAGATTGGCCATGTCCAGCGATCGAACCAGCTGCGCGGTGCGCCTGTGCATACGCCGATCCAGGGCGATTGCAATGAGCAGGGTCGCCGACAGCAGCACGGTTGTATTGCAGATCAACAGCGCCAGCCAGCGCCAATCCAGTTCGCTGGCGGCCGCACTCGTGCTGGTGGCAGGAAACTGGGCGGCCTGAATACCGACATAGTGCGTGCCCACGACGCCGATCGCTAGCAGCAGCGCGCCCGCAGACTTGCGCCCGAAGGCGCTCAGTCCGCTGGCCGAGGGCCGGCTGAAGGCGATGCGCAGAGACGTATTGCAGGCAGCGATGGCCACGAGTATCGATAGCGCGACCCATACGCGGTCGTAGACGATCGGCGGCCTGATCTGCATCGACCCGATGCTTAGATAGTGGAGGGCCAGGATAGTGCCGGCCAGCAGCAGGCTGGCGCCGAACAGCTCGGTTCGGGTCAATCGCTGTCGTATGAGCAGGGCCAGTGCAACGAGCGAAGCCAGCACGCCCACCAGCCAGGCCAGGGCACAGATATCGGCTCGAAAGCCGATATCGATAGGCAATGCCAGAGCGAGCGTGCCCAGCAGATGCGTCGACCAGATGCCGGTGCCCAGAGCGATCGCACCGGCCACGAGCCAGGCATAGCGAGATACCTCGGGCATGGTCCGTATTCGGCTCGCCAGATCGAGCGCGGTATACGCAGCCATCAGCGCGCCCGCCAATGATGCGGCCACCAGTCGGTCGTCGTACGTGGCGGTTAAAAAATCCATCCCCCGTCCCCGCAGCGCATCGTGAAATACTTGGGCCGAGCGCTGGCCTGTCTAGATGCGACTCTTTCGTTTATAGGGAGTGCGCCTTTCTTTGTCTACAGTGGCTGCCGATCGAGCCGGCGCGGCGCCTGTGTGCCGCGCCGTGCGGCGCCCCTATTCGAACGGCGGCTCATGCTGCCAATCGAAAAAATCGGGCATATCGCTGGATACGCGGTTGGGGAAGTTCGCCGGCCGTTTTTCCAGAAATGACGAGACCCCTTCCTTGGCGTCTTCCGAGCGCCCACGAGCACGAATTGCCTGGCTATCGATACGATGCGCATCCATGGGATGGCCCTGTGCATGCATGCGCCAGAGCAGCTGGCGGGTCATGGCGATAGAGACCGGCGCACTTTCGTCGGTAAGTTCGTGCGCGAGTGCGACCGCTGCGCCGTAGAGCTCGTCTGCGGCGTGCAGCGAACGCACCAGGCCCCGCTCATGGGCCTCGCTCGCCGGAAACACGCGGCCGGAATAGCACCATTCCAATGCGGTCGACATGCCTACCGCGCGGGTGAGAAACCACGACGAGGCGGCTTCGAGGGTGATACCGCGGCGTGCGAACACAAAGCCGAACTTGGCCGTGTCGGCCGCGATACGGATATCCATGGGCAGCTGCATGGTGGCGCCGATGCCCACCGCCGCGCCGTTGATCGCACCGATGACCGGTTTGAGGCTGCGATAGATACGCAGCGTGACCTGGCCGCCGCCGTCGCGAACGTGGTCTTCGCCCTGACGCTTGTCGTAGTCGAAGGTATCGCCGCCCGACGACAGATCCGCGCCTGCACAGAACGCCCGCCCGCGGCCCGTGACGATCACCGCACGCACCGCGTCGTTGGCGTCGGTATGGTCGAAGGCCGCGATCATCTCGTTCTTCATCTGCGGCGTGAAAGCGTTCATTTTCTCGGGACGGTCCAGCCACAGGGTGGCGATGCCGTCCTCGATATCCAGCGAGATGGTCGAGAATTGCGGTGCGGTCATGGGGGCTCCTCGCAGTTTATTCTTGGATTTGAGAAATGCGCGATCAGCGATCATAGCGTTTCTGCGGGCACGAACGACTCCGCAATTGCCCGCAGACGTCGTCAGACACCGCAGGCCGCTCCGCGGCTGTGGCGCCGCATACAAGGCGCGTTTCCCGGGAAAGAAAACATGACTGCTTGCCTGCCACGGGCGCCAGCGCGCAACTTGAACACTGCCGGCTAAGGGCGCACGGCATGAAATCATTGCCGTTGGCAGTTCATAATCGCAGCCTTGGCGCGTATCGGTCGTGTTTGCTCGAACAGCTGGCCGGCGACGCGTTGCTATCCGTTTCAAGGACATGCCTGTGAAGACGCCCGGTTGGCAGAGCCACCCCGAACGCTACGATCTACGCCATACCCTGGCGTTGCAATACGCGCATCTGGATACGATCCGGCACGTCAACAACGTGGCGGTGCACGGCCTGCACGTCGAGGCACGTATTCGCTATCAGCTGGCGGTGCTGGGGCAGGCGCATCTGTTTTCCGATACCGTGCTGCTGCGCCCGCGTCGCACGCTCACCCAGTTCTTGCGGGAGACCCACTACCCCCACGATGTGACTTGCGCCACGCGCCTGGTCGAGGTAGCCGCCGATAGCTATCGCCTTGTTACCGGGCTGTTTCAGCTGGGCGAGTGCGTGGGCGTACAGGACTGCTTGATGGGCGCCTGGCATGTCGACCGCTGGGTCGCGCTGCCGCAAAACGTGCATGCGGCATTGGCAGAGCGCCGCGCCGCGCACGACGTGCCGGTCAACGACTGGCCGGCGGTGCCGCCCGCGCACGTACCGATATCGGGCTATCCGGCCGTGGCCGAGATTTCCGGGCGCTATGCCGATCTTGACCCGGATGCGGTGATTGGTGAACTGGCGGTTTCACGGTACATGGAGCAGTCGCGGGCCGGCACGCTGCGTCCCATCCGCAATGACCCGGCGCTGGGCATGCTCGTGGCCGGCGTGGATCTGAGCTATCACCGCTGGCATCGCGGCCGTGCCAACGTCCAGGTGACCTGCGGCATCGACCGGATCGGCAACAGCTCATTCGCCCTGGCCGGCGCGGCCGCGGTGGGCGACAAGCGGCTGGCCACCGCCCGTAGCACCATGGTGCTCATCGACCAAGAGCGGCATCGGCCGACGCCGATCACGGCGGACCTGCGTGCGTCGATGCAGGCGCTGTACATCAGCGCCGACGCAGCGGATGACGATCGTATCGTTGGCGGCATGCCAGGCGTTTAAGCCCCGGTCGACGACGGGCGGCGGCAGGGTCGACCCATCCAGAGCGGTTCGCGACCGCGATCGATCGCCCGTGCGGCGCGATTGGGATGGGCCGTCGCGCGTTCATTCTGTTACTATCCGCGCGCTCGAAAGGCCGGGGTCCGGTTCGTGTCATGTCACGGGCAGGCCAGGCCTTCAAGTCGAGCGCAGCCGCGCCCGTCGCGTTCGCGACCGCCACGCCGCCGTTCCGGCGGTTGCTGGCCCTGGCGCTTGCTCTGTGAAACGAATAATCCGGTGTCTGAGGTGACTGACAGACGCCATCGATGCCGGTGCCGTGCGGCCATGCCGCCCGACAGCGCGAGGTATCGTTCAGCAGGCACGAGACACGATGATCCAATCGATACGACAAACCTGGTTCTCCAATATCCGGGCCGACGTGCTCGCCGGCACGGTGGTCGCGCTGGCGCTCATTCCGGAGGCGATTGCCTTCTCCATCATCGCCGGGGTCGATCCGAAGGTCGGCCTCTATGCCTCCTTCTGTATCTGCGTGGTGATTGCGTTCGCGGGCGGACGCCCGGGCATGATCTCGGCGGCGACCGGGGCGATGGCGCTGTTGATGACCACGCTGGTGGCCGAACACGGGCTGCAGTACCTGCTCGCGGCCACGCTGCTGACCGGCGTGCTGCAGATCGTCGCCGGCGTGCTCAAGCTCGGTGAGCTGATGCGGTTCGTCTCCCGGTCCGTGGTCACGGGCTTCGTCAACGCCTTGGCCATTCTCATCTTCATGGCCCAGCTGCCCGAGCTCACGGGTGTGACCTGGCATGTCTATGCCATGACCGCAGCCGGGCTGGGCATCATCTACCTGTTTCCGTATGTGCCGGTCGTCGGGCGCATGCTGCCGTCGCCGCTGATCTGCATTCTCGTACTCACGGGCGTCTACATGGCCAGCGACATGGGCATCAATACCGTGGGCGACATGGGCGAGTTGCCGGATACGCTGCCCGTGTTCCTGTGGCCGGATGTGCCGCTGACGCTGGAGACGTTCTGGATCATCCTGCCGTATTCGATCATGTTGACCGTGGTCGGCCTGATGGAATCGATGATGACGGCCACGATCGTGGACGATCTCACCGATACGCCCAGCGACAAGAACCGCGAATGCCGCGGGCAGGGCATCGCCAACATCGGCGCGGGCCTGCTGGGCGGCATGGCCGGCTGCGGCATGATTGGCCAGTCGGTCATCAACATCAAATCGGGCGGTCGCACCCGTTTTTCCACGCTGACCGCCGGTGTCGTGCTTCTGGTGATGGTGGTGTTCCTATCCGACTGGGTGTCGCTCATTCCCATGGCGGCACTCGTAGCCGTGATGATCATGGTTTCGATCGGCACCTTCAGCTGGGAATCGCTGCGCGATATGCGCAATCATCCGATGAGCACGAACGCGGTGATGGTCACGGTCGTTGCCGTGGTGGTGGCCACCCACAATCTGGCGATCGGCGTGTTCGTGGGCGTGCTGCTGTCATCGCTGTTCTTCGCCAACAAAGTGGGGCGGCTGCTCTATATCGGCAGTCGCGAAACCGACGACGGCCGCTCGCGAGAGTATGAAGTGGTCGGGCAGGTGTTCTTCACTTCGGCCGAGAAGTTCGTGGCCGGCTTCGACTTCAAGGAGGCGCTGGACCACGTGCGCATCGACCTGCGTCGTGCCCATTTCTGGGATATCACCGCGGTCGGCGCGCTCGACAAGGTGGTGCTCAAATTCCGGCGCGAGGGTGCCGAGGTCGAGGTGGTGGGGCTCAACGAAGCCAGTGCGACGCTGGTCGACCGGATCGCCGTGCACGACAAGCCCGACGCTGAGAAACTGCTCGGCGGTCATTAGCAACAACAAGTAACCGAGGAGTTCTCATGAGCGAGCGCCACGTCACCGCTTGTATCGACGGGTCGGCCTATTCCCAGGCGGTCTGCGATGCGGCTGCCTGGGCGAGCCTGCGCCTGGATATCGGGCTGACCTTCGTGCACGTCATCGACAAGACCGGGCGCGCGGCCGAGTCCGACGTGAGTGGCCAGATCGGCCTCGGGTCGCGCGAGCACCTGCTTGCCGAGCTGGCGCAGCTCGACGAGCAGCGCGCCCGTCTGGAGCGCGAGCAGGGCCGGATCATGCTCGATGCCGCCTGCGAGCGCGCCGCGGCCGACGGCGTGGCCAATGCCGCCTCGCGCCAGCGCCACGGCGCGCTGGCCGAAACCCTGGTGGAAATGGAAAGCGAAACCCGCCTGCTCGTGCTCGGCAAGCGCGGTGAAACCGCCGATACCGCCCACGAGCATCTGGGTTCCAATCTCGAACGGGTGATTCGCTCGCTGCATTGCCCGATGCTGATTACGCCGCCTGCGTTCAAAACCCCCGAGCGGATCGTCGTTGCCTTCGACGGCAGCCGTACCTCGAAGGCGATGATCGAACGTATCGCCGCCAGCCCGCTGTTTGCCGGCGTGGTCTGTCACCTGGTTTTCGTCGGCGATGCCAGCGACGACTGCCGCAACAAGCTCGACGAGGCCAAGGCCGCGCTCGAGGCTGTCTGCGGCGAGGTCACGATCGCCGTGCTCGAGGAGGGCGAGGTCGAGGCCACGCTGCGCGCCTACGAACAGGCCAATGATATCGACATGCTGGTGATGGGCGCCTATGGCCATTCGCGCATCCGCCATCTGCTGGTGGGTAGCACCACCACCGAAATGATTCGTCATGCGAACCTGCCGGTACTGATCCTGCGCTAGCAGATTGTTTTCGCGCAAGAAAAAGGGGCGATTCATCGCCCCTTTTTTCGTTCGGCCCGCAGTCCTGTCGTGGTTTCAAACGCCTTCTATCACGGCGTCATGACCACCTTGATGCAGCCATCTTCCTTGGCATTGAAGTTGGCATAGGCCTGGGGCGCGTCGCTCAGCCCGTAGCGATGGGTGATGATGAACGACGGGTCGATCAGCCCCTGTTCCACGGTATTGAGCAGGCCCTTGAGATAACCCTGCATATGGGTCTGGCCGCCCTTGACCGACAGCGACTTGTTCATCAGCGCGTTGATCGCGAAACCGTCCACCTTGTCGGTATAGACGCCCGGCAGCGACAGCCGCCCGCCCTTGCGTACCGACATGATCATTTCGTTGATCGCATGCGGATGATTGTCTTCCGTGGAATCCGCGCTGCGGCGTATGGCTTCCGGATCGCCCTGACCATGGGCTTCGGCGCCCACGCAGTCGATACCGCAGTCCGGCCCGCGCCCGCCGGTCATGTCGAGCAGCTTGCTGTAGACGTCGTCTTCTTCGAAGTTGATCACCTCGGCCCCGGCCTTTTCTTGGGCCAGCTTCAGGCGCTCGGGTACGCGATCGATGGCGATGACGCGGCCCGCGCCCATCATCCAGGCGCTGCGAATCGCGAACTGGCCGACCGGGCCACAGCCCCAGATGGCGACCGTGTCGCCGGCTTCCATATCGCATTGATCGACGGCCTGGTAGCCGGTCGGGTAGATGTCCGACAGAAACAGCAGCTGATCGTCGCGCAGGTCGGATTCGACCTTGATCGGGCCGACGTCGGCATAGGGTACGCGCACGTACTCGGCCTGGCCGCCGGGGATGCCGCCGAGCACATGCGAATAGCCGAACAGGGCGGCCGGCGAATGGCCCATCAGCTCGGCGGCCTGATCGGCGTTCGGGTTGGAGTTGTCGCACAGCGAATACAGATGCTTGTTGCAGAAAAAGCAGCTGCCGCAGGAAATGGTGAAGGGTACGACCACGCGATCGCCCTTTTTGAGATTGTTCACGGCCGAGCCGGTTTCCACGACTTCGCCCATGAACTCGTGGCCGAGCACGTCGCCGGCCTGCATGCCGGCCATCAGGCCGTTGTAGAGGTGCAGATCGGAGCCGCAGATCGCGGTGGCGGTGATCTTGATGATGGCATCGCGATCCTGCTGGATGGTCGGATCGTCGACGTTGTCGACGCGTACGTCGTGGGTGCCGTGCCAGGTGAGTGCTTTCATAAGGCGCTCGCTGTTGTTCGAAAGCTTGAATCTGCATCCTGCATGCGGGCGCGGCGCCCGTGGAATGCGCAATATCACTGAACCTCGCGCCGGGAAAAGACTTTTGCCCTGGCTGCAGCAACGCACTCGAAAACGCCGCCGGCTCGGGGCCGAGCCGGCGGCAGGGCAGTGCTACAGCACGCCTTTTTGCTTGGCTGTATGGGTCGCGATCACATCCATGAGGGTGGGCGACAGGCAGTCGTAGGGTTCCAGGCCGGCATCGTGCAGGTGGCGGCGGATTTCGCCCATCCGGTTGGGGTCGGTGCCGGCTTCGATGATCGACGACACGAAGGCCGCGAACTGTGGCGGTTCCCAGCCCTGCTCGTCGGAGAGTTCGGTATGAATGAAGTCGAGGCCGTAGAACGGATGTTTGCTGTCTTCGATATGCCCGACCATGTGGGTGCCGCAGTCGCGGCAGGCGTGACGTTTGATCGCCGCGTTCTCGTTGACGACCTTCAGCTTCTTCTCGTTTTCACGGATCTTGACGCTGTCGCTGGGCACCACCGCGATCTGGGCGAAGGTGGCGCCTTCGGGTTTCCAGCACATCGTGCAGCCACAGACATGGTTGTGCGCGCACTGGGAAGAAACCTCGACCTGGACAGGGTCTTTGCTGCAGCGGCATTTCAGCGTGCCGCCGGAGAAATTCTCTGCTGCCGGCGTCATGCCTTTATCGACGCTGGGATGTATCGTGATCGTCATGGCTGTTCCTCGTCTCGCAATTAATCGATTTATGGGCCGTCGGCCTGTTGTGTGCCGGCGTTCGCGCCGGTTCGCGATCCACACTACGCCCTCGATGAAACCGAGCGAATGCGACGTAAGCAGGGTGCCGCGAACGGGCAGTGCCGTGTCGGGGCTGCCTCGTCGATGAGCGCCGCAGTGCTTTTCTGGAGCCTGGCCGGCTGGCTGCTGGGGTCGCTGGTGTTCGAGGCGATCGTATGTCTGCGCCAGTGGCGCCATCTGGCGGCCGAGCTGCGCGCGCCTTCGCAGCAACGGCTTCTGCGCTATGGCCAGCGGCGGGCGCTATTTCAATGGCTGGCAGGCTTCGAACGCGTGGCACGTATCGTCTTCTGGCTTGCCAGCGGCGCGCTCGCGGGCCTGTATGCCGGCCTCGAGGCCTACGCGTGGGCCGGCGTGCTGGCGTTTGCTGTCGTATTCGCGGCCCTCGATCAGCTGCTGTGCGAGATGCGGGTGTGGGCACGCTGGCGGTTCGTCGAGCGTACCGCCGGTATGTCGACCCGCACGTTCGCCGCGGTCGCAGGCGACAGCGCCCGCCGGGTAATGCTCAATGCGACGCTCGCGGTGCCGGCTTGCCTCTGGGTTCTGTGGCCGTTCGCCGTGGCGCCGTTCGGCTGGGCCTGGCCGGCGAGCGGGGTGCTGATGATCGTGGGCACGGCTTTCCTGTTCTGGGCACGGCCGAATCTCATCGCGCCGCTGTTCGAGCGTTTCGAGCCGCTTGCGCCCGGCGAGCTGCGTCAGCGCCTCGAGGCCATGATGCAGCGCTGCGGTACCCGCCTTGAGCAGGTCCTGGTGGTGGATACCTCGCGCCGCTCGCGCGGGGCCAACGCCTATTTCACCGGCCTGGGCCGATCCAAGCGGGTGGTGCTTTCGGATACGCTGATCACTCACCTGTCGGCGGCAGAACTGGAGGCCGTCATGGCCCACGAGCTCGGTCATTACCGCTGTGGTCATCTGCAGCGTTTTTATGCCAGTCAGGCCGTGCTTCTGTTCGGTGGTTATCTCGCGATCGGTACGGTTGCGGCGTGGGCGGATCTGGCGATAGCGCCGGCGCTGCTCGCGGTGGCGGCCTATCCGTTGTTGCCGGCGCTGGGCTGGCCGCTGCAGGGCTGGCAGTCCGCGCGCCGGCGGCGCTACGAATACGAGGCCGATGCCTATGCCGCCGAACACGCCCAGCCGGCCGCGCTGATCTCGGCGCTGGAGAAACTGCTGGCGAACAACCTCACCGCGCCGACCATGGACCGCTGGTATGCCGCGGTGTTTGCGACCCATCCGCCCGGGTCCGCGCGGCTGGCAAGGCTGCGCGCGATCGATGGCTAGCATGAGTCGGCAGCGCATGCGCGCGGGCTCATGCCTGCTGTGGCTGTGCCTGTTCGGGTATGCGCTCGGCGCGTCGGCAGCCACCACCGTGTCGATACCGGCCGATCCGCTGGACTCGTCGCGCTGGCGTTATATCGTGGCCGAGCATTTTCGCGACGCCCGGATTGTGTTCGACGAACGCGTGCAGGTGTTCGCGCCGGGCGCGAGCGAAGACGGCCGGGCCACGCCGGTTTTCCTGCGCATATCCGGCCTGGAAGACGTACGCCAGATCCGCGTACTGGCGGATGCCGCCGCCCCCGGCGCGGTGCTGGATTATTTTCCGGGCGCAGCGCCGGCAGCGCGCGATTTCAGTCTGGGATTCGGCCTGCGCCTTGCCCAGGCCACGCCCCTGCGGGCGGCCGTACTCACGGGCGACGGCGTATGGCATATCGGCGGCCGCTGGATCGATGCCCAGGGCGGCGGCTGTGCCGCGCCGAGCATGACCGCGAGCGATGCAGCAGAGCCAGGCGCGGGGCCTGGCATCGAGGCGCAGGTCTGGCCGCGACCGGAAGGTTATCAACGCTTGAAGTTTCGTATTCGACAGCCGGCGTCGGACAGCGAGTCGGTGCCCGCGATCGACCGGATCAGCGTAAGCGATAGCGCGGGCGAGCCGCGCGCACGGCTGGTCCCGGGCAAGTCGCTGGCCACCACGGCGGTATTCACCCTGAATATTGCCGGCCGCGAACCGTTGCATATCGAGGTGCGCGACGTCCGGGGGCAGCGCTATGGCAAGGACGTAGCCCCGGCTGCCAGGGCCGCGTCGCCGTGATGTCGGCGCGTTGTATCGTCCTGCTGTGCCTGTGGCTGCTGTGTGCCATCACGCCGGCTGGCGCCAACGACTATTACGATCTGGTCCCGCAACGCATCGCGCCCGATACCTATGTATTCCTCGGCGCGCTCGAGGCCTTCGATTTCGACAACCATGGCGCGGTGGCCAACAGCGGCTTCATCGTGACCGAGCAGGGCGTGGTGGTGATCGATACCGGCCCGTCGCGCCTCTACGGCGAGGCCATGCGCGCCGCCATCGCCCACGTCACGGACCGGCCGGTGGTGCGGGTGTACATCACCCATGCCCATGCCGACCATTTTCTGGGCAACAACGCCTTCGCGGATGTGCCTATTGCTGCGCTACCGGCCACCGCACGGACCATCCGTAGCGCCGGCGAGGCGATGGCCCGACATCTCTACGACCGCGTCGGCGCGGCCATGCGTGGTACATCGGCCGTGGTGCCGGATGAGATCATCATGCCCGACATGGAGCCGGTCGTGGACTACGGTGATCACCGGCTCGAACTGATCGCCACGGCCGGGCACAGTCCGGCCGATCTCATGATTCTGGATCGTCGTACCGGCGTGCTCTTTGCCGGCGACGTCGTATTCCACGACCGGGCGCCGGCCACGCCGCATGGCGATATCGCCGGCTGGCAGCAGGCGCTGGCAGGCGCAGCCCGTACCGGCTTTCGTATCGTGGTGCCCGGGCACGGACCGGTGGCAAGCGACGACACACCGCTCGAGCAGACCGGTGCCTATCTGCGCTGGCTGGTCGAGCGCCTGCAGGCGGGGGCGGCGCGCGGCGACAGCGCTGCCGAACTGATGTTCGAAGCGCTGCCGCCGCGCTGGGCCGCGCTGGCCGTACAGCCGGCCGAATACCGGCGCTCGGTGACGTATCTCTATCCGGCGCTGGAAAAGGCGACGCTCGAGTAGCGGCTTGCCGGGGCCGCCGGCCGGCGCGGCTAGCCGAAGCTGTCGCGCACGATGTTTTGATACCAGGCACGGGCATAGTCGGCTTCGGCGGCGCGGGTTTGCGAGTCGGCCGCCAGCGCGGATATGCCGCCGGCGTTTGCGATGGCGGCCAGCGTATCGCCATCGAGCCGATATACCTCGGTAATGCTGATGCCGTAGTCCGGGGCTACCAGGCTGTAGCAGGCGTTGATCAGCTTTGTTTCCACGGCCGGCTCGCCGGCCAGGTCGCGGGCGATGGCATGGGCACACAGCTTTGCCTGCATGTTGGCGGCATAGGCGGATTTGGGCATGGGCTCGGCACGGGCGGCATCGCCGATCACATGCACGCCCGCGTGGCCGGCTACCGAGAAGTCGTGGGCCGTGACCGGCACCCAGCCGGCGGCGTCGGTCAGTCCGGCATCGCCCGCCAGACGCCCGGCCCGTTGCGGCGGAATGATATTGAGCACGTCGGCTGCGTATTCGTCGCCGCTGATCGTACGCACGCGCCGGCTCTGGCTATCCACCGCCACCACGCGTGCGCCGTCGCGCCGGCCGCCGCGCCACTGCAGCCGTTCGCCGTAGCGTGTGCCCCAGGCGGTGCGAAACAGCGGCTCCTTGGAAAAATGATCCTTGGCGTCGAGGATCAGCACGCTGGCCTGCGGTTTGTGCTGCTTGAGAAAGTGGGCGATCAGGCTGGCCCGCTCGTAGGGCCCCGGCGGGCAGCGATAGGGATTGTCCGGCACGCTGATCACCACCCGGCCGTTGTCGGGCATGGCCCGCAGCTGTTGGCGCAGGGTGCGCAGCGCTTCGGCGCCGCCGGGCCAGGCATGGGGAATACGCTCGACCTGTGCCGGGCCGTAGCCGTCGATCGCGGCCCAGTCGAAATCGATACCGGGGGCGATTACCAGCCGGTCGCCGCCGATGGTGCGGCCGTCGGCCAGCCGGATACGGCGCGCGGCCGGTTCGACCCCGTCGATATCGGCATGCACGATGCGAACGCCGGCCGCGCTCAGGCCGGCGTGGCTCTGGGTGATGGACGAGATCGGGCGCAGGCCGGCGATCACCGCATTGCAAAACGGGCCGGTGACGAAACGCGGCTGGCGATCCACCAGCGTTACGCGCAGCTGGGGGGCGAGCCGGCGCAGTGCAAGCGCACAGCTGGCGCCCGCGAAACCGCCGCCGGCAATCACCACCGTCGGCGGCGCGGCCCGTGCGCGACGCAGCGGCAGGCCGAGTGCGCCGAGCGCGGCCGCGCCGGCCAGCCCGCGCAACAGGGTTCGGCGATCGCTACGGGGCATGGCGCTGTTCGTTGTCGCCGCGGTCGAGCGCGGCGAAATAGTCGGCCAGGGCTGCGGTCTGTGCCGCGTCGTAGGCGGGGGCGATACGGTTCATGATCGTCCCGTCGCCGTGGCGAAATGCCTGCATGCGGTCCATGAAGACATGCCGGTTCATGCCGGCAAGCGAAGGCAGGCCGGTAACGGAGCGCCCCTCTGGACCGTGGCAGGCACTGCAGGCGCTCGCCAGCATCTCGCCTTCGCCCGCGGCCGCCACGGCAGCGGCGAACACGGTCAGCAGCGCGGCGATGACACGGGCCCGATATCTCATCCTTTCGAAACTACGCCCGGCACGCCCGGGCGGCAAGCGCGGGCCAGGACGGCGGACGAACGGCGCCATCGCCTGCCGAGCATTGTTCCTGCCGGACGGTCTGCGACTATTCGCGGGCTTGCGCCCCGCGGCCCTTAGCGGGCAATTTAAGCTTTCAAACAACGATATATCCCGGCCCGTGTGCAAACGCGGCGGGATGACGAATAACGCGGTCGGCGCAAGAGCCGACCCAGGGCGACGGTGTCGAGGCGGTGCGGCCAAGAGATCGGGCAGGAGAATCCATGACGACACCCGTGCGTGGTGCAAGGCGGCTATGGCTGGCAGGTCTGATCCTGCTCGTGTCGTTGCTGGGCGGCTGTTCGGGCGATACGCCGGATAACGTCGACGAGCCGCTGCGGATCGGCGTGCTCAAGTTCGGCACCGTCAGCTGGGAGATGGATACGATCCAGCGCCATGGCCTGGCCGCAAAGCACGATGTGGCCATCGAGGTGGTGCCGCTGGCTTCGGAGAACGCGCTGGCGGTGGCGCTGCAGGGCGGGCGCGTCGATCTGATCGTCTCCGACTGGCTATGGGCAGCGCGCCAGCGCGCCGACGACCGCCGCTATCAGTTCGCGCCCTATTCGCGGGCGGTGGGCGCGGTGATGGTCAACCCGGCATCGGGGGTGACCACGCTGGCCGATCTCGACAACAAGAAGCTGGGCATCGCCGGCGGCCCGGTGGACAAGACCTGGCTGCTGCTGCGTGCCTACGCGCAGAAGACCCGGGGCATGGATCTGGAACAGGCGGTCGAGCCGACCTTTGCCGCGCCGCCGATGATCAACCGGCTGCTGCTCGAGGGCGATCTGCCGGCCGCGGTGAATTTCTGGCACTACAACGCACGCCTGTCGGCGCTGGGCATGCGTCCGCTGGTCAGCGTCGAGCAGATGCTCGAAGGCCTGGGTATCGATACGGTGCCGCCGCTGCTTGGCTGGGTGTTCGCCGAGGACTGGGCCGACCAACACCGGGCCGAACTGCAGCATTTTCTGGCCGCCAGCCAGGATGCCAAGCGCCTGCTCGACGAGTCCGACGAGGCCTGGGCGCCGCTCGAGGTGATGATCAAGCCGGAAAGCGAGGCCGTTTTTGCCGCGATCCGTGAGGGCTACCGCGCCGGCATCATCAAACGCTACGGCGCCCCGGAAATTGCGGCGGCAGGGCAGCTGTTCGACGTGCTCGCCAGCGAAAGCGACGGCCGGCTCACCGGCGGCGTGACCCGGCTGTCGCCCGACGTGTTCTGGGATGGCTATCGCCAGCCGTGACATGGCGCGGGGGCGTTCGCCCGTGAATCGGCGTCCGGCGCTGGTGCGTGCTGGGTCGTTCGCCGGCCTGGTGCTGGTATGGCAGATCATCGCGCTTGTTGCCCGCAGCGACGTGCTGCCCGGCCCGCTGGCGGTGCTGGAAGCGCTGTTCGCGCATACGCTGTCGGGGGAGCTGCCCTACCATCTGACAATCACCCTGGCCCGCGTGGGCGTGGCCTTTATGCTGGCGATGGCCATCGGCACCGCGGTGGGTATCGTGCTCGGGCGTTATCGCCAGCTCGATCTCGTGTTCGACGGCGCGCTGGTGCTGGGGCTCAACATCCCGGCGCTGGTGACCATCATCCTTTGCTACGTGTGGTTCGGCCTGAACGACGTTGCCGCAGTGCTGGCGGTCGCGCTCAACAAGATTCCCACCGTGGTGGTGATGGTGCGCGAAGGTGCGCGCGCGGTGGACCCGAAACTGCTTGCCGTGGCCCAGGCTTACCGCGTGCCCCGGATGGTGTCTTTGCGGCAGGTGTTTCTGCCGCAGCTCTATCCCTATCTCATGGGCGCTGCCCGTAGTGGCCTGGCCCTGATATGGAAGATCGTGCTCGTGGTGGAGCTACTCGGGCGCAGCAACGGCGTGGGTTTTCAGCTGCATGTGTACTACCAGTTCTTCGATATCAGCAGCATCCTGGCGTATACGCTGGCGTTTGCGGGCGTGGTGTTGCTCATCGAAGCCTGTGTTATGCGCCCGCTCGAAAACCGGCTCTCGCGGTGGCGGGCATGAGCGGTCTGCATATTCATATTCGCGAAAAGCGCTTCGACGGCGCGGCCGTTCTGGGCGAATGCTGCATCGAGGCCGCACCGGGCGAGTTCATCGCGCTGGTCGGCCCCTCCGGCGCCGGCAAGAGCACGCTGCTTTCGCTGGTGGCCGGTCTCGATGACGACTACGACGGCGACATCACATGGAATGGTCGGCCGCTGTCGGCCCCCGGTCAGTCACCGGCGCATATGGGCATGATGTTTCAGGAGCCGCGGCTCATGCCCTGGCTGAGCGCGCTCGATAACGTCAAGCTCGCCGAGGCCGAACGCAGCGCGCACGAGCCCGGCTATCGGTCTCGGGCTGCGGGGCTGCTTGAAGAAGTCGGCCTGGGCGAGGCGCTGCACGTCTGGCCCAATCACCTGTCGGGCGGCATGCAGCGACGGGTGGCGCTGGCGCGGGCGTTCGTGGTCGAGCCGCAGCTGTTGCTCATGGACGAACCGTTCGTATCGCTGGATATGCCGACCGGCAATCGCCTGCGTCGTTCGCTGCTGCAGCTGTGTGAACGCCAGCGCCCGCTGGTGCTGTTCGTCACCCACGATCTGCGCGAAGCGCTGGCGCTGGCCGATCGCGTCGTATTTCTCGGCGGTACGCCGGCCCGCGTGCTGCTCGATCATCCGGTCGAAGGCGCACGCGGCAAAGATCTGGAAAGCGCCGAGGTAGCCGCGGCACAACAGGCCCTGCTGGCGCGCCACCCACGGCTGCTCTCCGGCATACTCGATCCGGGCCAGCCTCTGGCCACCCACGAGGACACTGCATGAGCCAGGCTGCTTTGAAAGTCGATGCGGTCAGCAAATCCTATGGCGCGCTGAAGGCGCTCGATGCGCTGTCGCTTCGCGTCGAACCGGGCGAGTTCGTGGCATTGCTGGGCCCGAACGGCGCCGGCAAGAGTACGTTGTTCCAGCTGCTGACCGGTTTGTTCGTGCCCGATGAAGGCGCGATCGAAGTCGCCGGCCACGACATGCGGCGCGACGCGCGTGCGGCACTGGCCAAGCTCGGCGTGGTGTTTCAGCAACCCACGCTCGATCTGGATCTGAGCGTGGTGGCGAATCTGAAGTTTCATGCCCGCCTGCATGGCATGGGGGGCAGAGCAAAAGCCCGTATCGACGACGAGCTGGCGCGTATCGGCCAGGCCGAGCGCGCCCAGGACCCGGCCCGGGCGTTGTCGGGCGGCAACCGGCGCAAGATCGAACTCGCCCGGGCGTTGTTGCACGAGCCGGCCCTGGTGCTCATGGACGAGCCGACCGTGGGCCTGGACCCCGGCTCGCGCGAGTTGCTGGTCGACTATGTACACAAGCTCTGTGCCGAGCGTGGCATGGGCGTGCTCTGGGCGACCCATCTGGTGGATGAGGCCGAGCGCGCACACCGCGTGATCGTGCTGCACAAGGGCCAGCGCATTGCCGTGGATACGCCGCGCGCGCTGTGCGAACAAACCGATACGGCTTCGCTGGGGGCGGCGTTTCTCGCGCTCACCGGCGAAGCGCCAAAGAAAAAAGAGGAGACCGTCTGATGCGTTTCAATCGATACAAACAGGCCCGGCTGGCGGTAGCAGCCGCGTGTCTGGCTGCGAGCCCGGCGCTGTTCGCGGCCGGTACCGGCAATGTCTATGTCTCCAGCGAAGACGATGACCTGGTTACTGTTTTCGACGGCCAGAGCATGGACAGGATCGACACCATCGCGGTATCCGAGCGCCCGCGCTGGCTCGCCTTTTCGCCCGACCACAAAAAGCTCTATGTGGCCTGCGGTGACGACGACTCCATCGATGTCATCGACGTTGAGCAGGGCAAGGTCGTCGACCGGCTTACCGATATCGACGATCCGGAAATCTTCGCCATCGGCCCCGACGGCAGGCATCTGTATATCTCCAACGAGGACGATGCCCAGTTCACCATCTACGACATCGACGCCAAGAAGGCCGTGACGCGAATCGATGTTGGCCAGGAGCCCGAAGGCGTACTGGTCACGCCCGACGGCAAGACCGCCTACGTGACGTCGGAAGTGGCGAATATGGTGCACCGCGTGAACCTGGACAGCCACGAAATCGAAGCCAATATCGTGGTCGGCAACCGGCCGCGGCGTTTTGCGCTGTCCGCGGACGGCAACACGCTGTGGGTGACCAACGAGCTGTCCGGCTCGGTATCGCTGATCGATACGCAGACCAATGAAGTCAGCGACACCATCGAATTCAAGCCGCAGGGCTTTCGCCCGGAAGACGTCACCCCTGTGGGTATCAAACTCTCCGAGGATGGGCAGAGCGCCTTCGTTACGCTCGGGCGCGCGAATCACGTCGCGTTCGTGAACGCGAAAACGCATGCCGTGGAGGACTATGTGCTGGTCGGAGACCGTGCCTGGGGCATCGCCCAGAGCCGTGACGGCAAGCAGCTGTATATCACCAACGGTCTGTCCGACGACATGTCGATCGTCGATATCGCCGCGCACAAGACGTTGCGCTCGGTCCCGGCCGGGCGCGTGCCGCATAGCGTGGTTATCGACACGCTCGCCGAATGAGCATGGGCCGTTACTCGACAAGGGCGATGTGGCCCGCATTGCGGCGGTCAGCGCTGCTGTGTCTTTGTCTCGGCGCAATACTTTGTATGTTGCCGAGCCCGGCCGTCGCCCAGCAGAATCTCGAAAAATTCGACCTGGGCTATATCGGCTGGAACGACGACCCGCGCTATTCGCCGGCGCGCATGCAGCGCGAATACCAGGGCGAGCCCTGGGGGCGGCCCGTGGCTGGTGCCCGCGTGGCCATCGACGAAGCGCGTTTCCCCGGTATTGCGGCGGGGGTGAAGTTCGGCCTCGACGAAAAACTAGTATCGAATACGCGCGAGGTGCTGGACACGGTACGCCGCATGCGCGATAGCGGCGCCCGATTCATCCTGCTCGATCTGCCGGCCGGTACGGTTTCGCGGGTGGCGGCCGAGTTCGCCGGCGACGACCTGACGTTGTTCAACGTGGCCGCCCATGACGATCGCCTGCGCGGTGCCCATTGCCAGGCGAACCTCCTGCATACGATCCCGTCGGATGCCATGCGCAACGATGCGTTGGCGCAGTATCTGGTGTCGCGGCAATGGAAGAACGTATTGCTGCTGGTCGGCCCCGAATCGGCCGACAAGGTGCTGGCCCGGTCATTTGAGCGGTCGGCAAAGCGTTTCGGGTTGAATATCACCGGCACGCGCGCATTCGTGCTCGGCAACAACCCGCGCGAGCGAGAGCACAACAACCCCAAGCTGCTGACCTCCGGTGTGGACTACGACGCGGTCTATATCGCCGATACCCAGGGTGAATTCGCCCGCAACGCCAATTTCGCCATTCAGAAACCGCGCCCCGTGGTGGGCAGCGGCGGTCTGGTGCCCCAGGCCTGGCATTGGGCCTGGACGCGCCACGGCGCGCGTCAGCTCAACAATCGACTGGAAAAGAAGGCCGACCGGCATATGACGGCCTACGACTGGGCTGCCTGGGTGGCAGTAAAAGCAGTGGTGGAGGCCGTGCAGCGTACCGACAGCACCGACTACGCAAAGCTCGCGGCCTATATTCGCGGCGACGAAATCAATCTCGACGGCTTCAAGGGCTATCGCATGGGGTTTCGTGACTGGGACGGCCAGCTGCGCCAGCCCATGCTGCTGGGCAGCGGCAACTGGGTGGTTGCACGGGCACCGCTGGAGGGGTTTCTGCACCCGGACAACTATCTCGACACGCTCGGCTTCGACCCGCGCGAATCGGCCTGCAAGCTCGCAACCGACCACAAGGGGGCCTGATCCATGGCCCGTATTGCCCATGTGTTCGAGGCGCTGGTGGCGGTGTCCTCGCGCGAAACCGTCAAGTTCATGCACCAGCGGGGCCGGCTGGCCTCGGCGGTGGTCCGTCCGAGCCTGTGGCTGCTGATCTTCGCGGCCGGCTTCAAGAACGTATTCGGCATTTCCGTGCTGCCGCCCTACGACAGCTATATCGAGTATCAGGTCTACGTGGTGCCGG
>NZ_CAXGSH010000068.1:0-22151 GCF_964012375.1 uncultured Salinisphaera sp. | reverse complement strand
CGCATCATGCCGCTGCGCGCCTGGCTTCTGGACCATCTTTACGATCGGCTGCGCGTCTCGGCGACCGCCGAACAGAAGCTGTTGTACTGCCACGAAGCGGTGGCCGAGGCGCGCAGCCGTTGTATCGAGCTGCGCCGCCAGCTGCTGGCCGATCACGGCGACGAATGCGACGGCGCCGCGCTCGATCGCGAGGCCGGCAAGCGCTCGCTGGTGATCGTGGCCGGCGGCGGGGGCGGCTCCGGCTATGTCTATGCCGGCGCCTTCGCGCGGCTGATGGAAGACGGCCTGATTCCCGATTACATGGTGGGCAATTCCATCGGCGCTATTCTGGGCCTGTTTCGTGCACAGCGCCGGCATGCCGACGTATCCGACTATCTGGATTTTGCCCGCAAGCTCAAGAACGCCGATATCTTCACGGCCGCGCGACGGCGCAGCGAATTCTGTCTGCCCGGCCTGCTGCATCTGCACCTGCGGGCATTGCATCAACGCATGTCCACCGGCGATCTGCGCCGGCCGCTGCGTCTGGATGAAATGGAGATCCCGCTGGATCTGGTGGTGGCCGGTATTCGTCGACGGCCCTACGAACGCCTGCCCTCGGACGTGCGCGCACCCAACGAAGGCGCCGAACGCTGGCTGCCCATGTGGATGCGGGTCGCCGCGCGGTTTGCCCGCCTGCTGCAGTTCTTCAGCGCCGACGTGGTGGAGCCGATCGTGCTCGGACGCGATACCGACACCCGCCAGGTGCATGCCGTGGATGCCGCCGGATTTTCGGCCGCGGTGCCCAGTATTCTGCAATACGAACCGGGGCCCGGCGCAGGCGTGACCCGTGAGATATTTGCCGAGCTCATGGCCACCCGAGAACTGGCCGCGATCGTCGACGGCGGCATGGCAGACAACGTGCCGGCACGGGCAGCCTGGCGCGGTGTGGCCGCCGGGCGTGCGGCGACCCGCAATGCCTATTATCTGGCCTTCGATTGTTTCTTTCCTCGCGTCGACGCCAAGAATTTATGGCTATGGCCGATCACCCAGACCGTACAGATGCAGATGCGGGTCAACCGTGTCTATGCCGACACCATGGTGCGCTTCGATCACACGCTGTCGCCGTTGAATATCGTGCCCAGCCCCGACGCCCTCGATTTGTCGGTGGGCTGGGGCTACCAGGAAATGGAGACCCGTATGCCCGAGGTGCGTGAAATGCTGCGCACGGTGAGCCTGTTCGCGCACGAGCGCGAGGCACGCCCCTCGTGAGCGATCACGATCACCCCGATACGCCGCGGCCGTTTGCGATCGTCAGCGGCGATCGCACGTGGAGCGAGCGGCTCTTTCTGCTCTGGGATCTGGCCATCATTGGCCTGGTATCGCTCAATCTCGCGCTCATCATCTTCGATGCGCTGTTTGCGATCGGCCCGCTGGCCGGCGTGTTCGAGGCCACTGCGCCGGGGCTGCACGGCTGGTATGAAACCTCGGTGCACGAAAACTTCGTGGCCATCGATCTGGTGTTCGTCGCGATTTTCCTGGCCGACGTGCTCGCTGGCTGGGCGATCGCCATCGTCCAGAAGCGCTATTACCGCTGGTATTTCTACCCGTTCGCGCGCTGGTACGACGTGCTCGGCTGTATTCCGGTGGCCGGGTTTCGCTTTTTGCGCGTACTGCGCGTTATCACCATTCTCATGCGCCTGCAGCGGCTGGGCGTGATCGATATCCGCAACTGGGCGGTCTACAAGACCTTCATGGTCTACTACGACATCGTGGTCGAAGAAATCTCCGACCGGGTGGTCATCAAGGTGCTCTCCGGCGCCCAGGAAGAGCTGGAAAGCGGCGGCCAGGAGCTGTCCCACCGGGTGGTGCGCGAAGTCATCCAGCCGCGCCAGCAGCGTCTGGTGAATGCCACCAGTACCCATATCGAAAACGCGATCATGGCGGCGTACAAGGCCAATCGCGACGAATTGCAGGCCTATGTGGCCAACGTGGTCAATCGCGGCGTGAACAACAACAGTGCGCTGCGCAATCTCGAACGCGTACCGATGCTGGGCAGCTTCGTGACCCACGCGCTCGACGACGCCATTACCGAGACAGTGAACAACATCCTCGACGAGGCCGTCGAGGGATTGTCATCCCAGGATTTCGATGCCCTGGTCCAGAACATCACCGACAGCGTGGTTTCCCGCCTGCTGGCCGACGATATCGGCCAGAACTCCGAGCTGCGCGACGCGGTGATCGAGATCCTCGATCTGGTCAAGGAACAGGTGGCGGTACAGCGCTGGCGCGAGCATTTCGAGTAGGATCGAGTCTGGATTCGCGATCTGTGGGGTTTTCATGACGCGTGCATCACTGACAACAGCGCGACGTTTCGGCCTGATCGGCCTGCTGATTCTCGTGGCTGTGGTCATGTCGGCCTGTGAATGGAGCGAGCTGCTCGACGGCGACGAAGACAGCGACGAAAACGACGCCACGCCGCCGGCCGCCGAAACCAATATTCCCGGTCTGAGCCTGGCGGTATCGACGCGCGGCTTCGATGCCACCCGTTCGGCGCTGCTCGATGCCATCGCCGAGCGCGCCAACCTGAGTGCGCGTACCGAAGTCGATCACCAGGCCAATGCCCGCAACGCAAACCTGAGCCTGCGCCCGACCACGGTATTGTTCGTGGCCGACGCCAACCGCGAAAGCGCGCTGATCGCCGCCGATGCGCGCGTGGCGTTGGATCTGCCCGCACGCGTGCTCGTTTATCGCGATCGCGACAACGATATTGGCGTGGCCTTCAGCAACGCGGCCTATCTGGCCGCGCGCTACGACCTCGACGGGGTCGAAAACGGCACGCTGGACGCGCTCGATGACGATCTCGAGGCCGTTGTTCGTGCCGCTGCCAACGCCGATCTGGACGCGAATGCCGGCGCGGCCGGTATTGCCGAAGGCGAAGGCATCGAAAGCGTGACCAGTCGCGACGATTTCACGACCGTGGTCAATCGCTTGAACAGCGCCATTCAGTCGCGCGAAGCGCTCACCCCGGTGGATACGATCGACTTTGCCAGCCGCTCGCTGGGGCGCGACGTGGGGCCGAGCACGCTGTTCATTTTCGGCAACCCGAATGCGGGCACGCCGCTGATGCGCTCGAATCAGACCATCGGTATCGATCTGCCCCAGAAGATGCTGGTCGCCCAGGCCGACGACGGTACGGTCACGGTCTACTACAACCGACCGGCCTTCATCGCCGCTCGCCACGATATCGATGATCGCGACGACCGTATCGACGCCATCGCCGATCTGCTGGCACAGATCGCCGGCGAAGCCGCGGGCACGTCGGCCGGCACGAACGAGAGCGCGGGTGACGCCAACACGCCGGCCGGCGGCACGACCCAGCTCGGCGACGCTAGCGTCGCGCGACCGGCGAACGACTTGTCCGCGACCGAAGACGGCGCCTGAAAGAGCGCTGAGCCGCGGCTTACCAGCGTACCCGCATGCCGCGTACGTCGATATGCACGAAGGGGCCGTGGCGGGAATTGGCCGGGTATACGCTCATACCACCGGCCAGCGACGACTTTTCCGCCACCACGGTTTCCACCAGATCGGCCAGCCAGCGTGCGTCGGCGCTGTCCACCACGCCGTCTTCGTTGAGGTCATCCATAAGCCCGTCGCCGTTCGCGTCCACGAAGATGTCGGCGGCGCTGCCGAACAGATGCTGGCTATAGACCGTGGTATTGCCGATATCGGCGTTGTACCAGGGCGTGCGATAGCCGCTCATCACGGTGATGGTGTCGAGATCGAAACCGGCATCGGCGAGCGCGGCGTGTAGCAGTTCGAGTTTTTCCAGCAGCCGCGGGCGCACGAGCACATATTTGGGCCAGTGGTCGGGCTGTTGATGACACAGGAACTGGCCGAGCGTGAAATGCTCGGATAGGGCCACATCCTGATTGGCGCGGGTGACTTGGATCAGGCCGTCGGGCGGCGCGGAGCTGGCCCGGCCGCGCAGCCCGTGCGGCTCGTAACGCCCGATACGATAGCCGTCGAGCGCCGATCGGCGGGCATCGAAGGGTTTTTTCACGAACACGTTGAGCCGTTGCCGGCTCATGTTGTCGCGGTTGTATATCACCAGCGGATACAGGCCGGGCTCATCCGGGGCCTGCCAGCGCCAGCGAGCGGCCGACACGGTTTCGAGTACGCCCGCGCCCGAGGTCTGCAGCACCAGCTCCGCGCCCGGGGGCAGGTCCCGGGCGGCGATGTCGATACGCTCGCCCGGCATCGTAAACGCCGCCCGTAGCGACGGCGGCTGTGGCTCGCCATCGATGACCAGCGCGAATTGCGCTTCGCTGTGCTGCTCGCCTAGCTCGAGGCTGTCGTCCACCACCAGACGTGCCTGGGCCGCCGGCGCGCACAGCGCCGCGCAGAACATCAGCGCTGCGAGGCTATGCTTCAACTGGCTTCGGCCCGCGCGAGGGTATTGTCGGGAACGCCGCGATCGACCTGGCGCATGGCTTTTTCCACGCGCGGGTCGTTGTCGTAGACGTCGGCACGGAAGTTCACGCCCGCCTCATCGACGAAGGCGGTCCAGTAGGCCAGATAGACCGGGATCGATTCCTCGAGATCCACCCGCTGGCGATCCTCTTCGTGGAGCGCACTGTCGATACGGGCGGTATCCCAGTCGGGTTTGCCGGCCAGCACGAACGCCGCCAGCTGGTCCGGATGCTGGACGCGTACGCAGCCGTGGCTGAAATCGCGTTCGTTGCGGGAGAACAGCTGTTCTGCCGGGCTGTCGTGCAGATAGACCGCGTACTGGTTGGGAAACATGAACTTCACCAGGCCCAGCGCGTTGTGGCTGCCGCCGCGCTGGCGCACGAAAAGCGTGCCGGCTTCGACCTTGTCGATGTTTTCGGAGGTGTTGGGCAATACCTCGGCGTCGGGCGTGAATTCGGCGACGATCTCGTAGTCTTTTTGGTCGAGATAACCGGAATTCTTGCGGACCTCGGGCACGATCTCGTCGGCGGCGATGCTGGTCGGCACGTTCCAGTAGGGGCGAAAGACGACGTACTCCATGGCGTCGGAGAAAATCGGCGTGGCGCGGTCGTCGTAGGATTCGCCCACCACCACGCGCATTTCCAGCGCCGGCCGGCCGTTGTCGTAGGCCCGCAGGCGATATTCCGGGATATTGACCATCACGTAGCGCTCGCCCAGGTCGGCCGGCAGCCAGCGCCAGCGTTCCAGGTTGATCTCGATCTGGCGTACGCGCTGCTCGGCCGGTACGTTCAGCGCGGCCCGCGTGCCGGGGCCCACCTTGCCATCGATCTTGAGGCCGTGGCGGCGCTGGAAATGTTCCACCGCCTTTGCCAGCGGCGCGTCGTAGCGCGGCGAGCGGGTATCGCCGTCCTGGGGCGCGTCCATCGTTTCCAGGGCGTTCACGCCGTCTTCGACGTTGTGGCCCGTTTCGCTGCCCGGGGTGAGATCGCCGCTGGCCTGCAGGCGTTTTCGCAGCGTGGCCACACGCGCATCGCGCACGCCGGTTTCCAGCAGCGGTCCGTCGGGCACTTCGGGCCAGCCGCCCGCATCCACGATGGCGCGATAGTCCGCCAGCGCTTTCACCAGGCGGGTATAGCCATCGTGGGGCGGGCGCAGCTCGGTCAGCGCGGCATCGACATCGCCGTCGCGCGTGGCCCGTTCAAGCGCACCGGCATAGTCGACCGGTGGCAGGTCTTCGTACCAGCGCGGGCGCAGATCGCCTTCGCCAACGCGGCCCTGGTGCAGATCGACGGCATAGCGCACGAACGCCTGGCTCAAGCGAATATCGAGTGCGGCCACGGTGTCGGCATCCATCGGCCCGGGGGCGGTATCGGCCTGTTCGATACGCCGAGCCAGCGCGTCGTAACCGTAGTCGGCGGTGACCAGCCCCTGGCGGCTGGCACGCGACAGGGCGTCCAGCAGCGTCTTGATTTCGTCGCGGGCGGCACCCTGACTATCGAACCAGGCAGCGGCGTGGCCGTGGTGCTGGTAGTAGTCGACCACCGCATGGTCCACGGTGTCGTCCGATAAATCGGCCAGCGCGGTCTTGATCGCGGCTGTCTGGCCGGCCCCGGGCTGGGTATCGGCGCGCGCGCTTGACGTGTCGCTGTCGGCGGCTTCGTTCGAGGCGGGCGCGGGCGGCGTCGCCTGATCGGGCGCACTGCTGCAGCCGGCAACAGCCAGCGCGAAAAGGCCGGCTAACAGCCCGCGTTTAAAAGTATTCACGGCGTGTCCAATGGTCGTTCCCCTACGCGGGGATGCTACCGCAGCTGGCCTGTCGGCACATCCGGGCCAACCCGGAAGGCCTGGATGGTATCTAGCGGGTGTTCTCGATTTCGATCATCGGGCGGATACGACGCAGCCGTTCCAGCGGGTCGTTGGTCGCCAGCAGGTCGTGTTTGGTGGCGGCATCGAAAGGCAGCAGCTCGGTCAGGCGCGCCGACAGCCAGCTGGCCGAGTCGTAGCTGCGGCTTTCGGTGTCGTAGGGCAGGCCGACCTCGTCGATCAACGCCGCGGCAATCTGCTTGAGCGCCGAAAACTCGATCGGACAGGCGCTGTCGGCGTCCTCGTCGATGAATTCGACGCTGCCCCACCACAGGCCGTTGTCGGCCTGGCGCGTGGAGCGCACCTCGAAACGCGCTCGCCCATGCACGGTGATGCCGAGCGCGCCGTCGTCCAGGCGGTCGAAATCCACGATCTCGACCAGCGTGCCCACCGCGTGCGGGCTGCTGAACTCGTGTTCGTTCTCGGGTGGGCGGGCAGCACAGATGCCAAAGCCGGTCTGGCCCTTCATGCACATGGCGACCATGTCCAGATAGCGCGGCTCGAATATACGCAGCGGCATGATCCCGCCGGGGAACAAGACCGTGCTCAAGGGAAATAGCGCGTAATCGGGATGGTCCATGGGCGCGTCGGTAAGGCTATTCGAAAATGAAGCAGCGAATGCTGGGGACAGGGTCATCTTACGCGCTCACAAGCGCGGGCGTGGCAACCCGATCGCGTGACAGGCTGGCGGGGGCCGGCTATCTTCTCGCGACATGTATGAACAACTCGACAAGCGCGACCCGGCGATACGCGCCGAGATCGCGGCCCGTTTCAACGGCGGGATTCCCTATAACCAGGCGATCGGGCTGCGTGTGGTAGACGTTGCCGGCGAGCGTATCGTCACGGCACTCGACTATCGCGAATGCTTCCTCGGCGATCCGGGCGCGGGGCTGTGGCATACCTCGGTGGGCCTGGCCGCCGCCGACAGCACCTGCGGTCTGGCTGTTTTTCTGGCGCTGCCGGGGCTGGAAACGATCGCCACACTGGACTTGCGCATGGATTATCTGCGCCCGGCGGTGGCCGAACAGGGGCTGTGGATCGAAGCCGAGTGCTATCACGTCACCCGCTGCGTGGGTTTCGTGCGGGCCACGCTGCATCAGGGCGAGCGCGAACGCGCGGTATCGCTCTGTACGGCCGCGTTCATGCGCACCGGCCGGCAGCTCAAGCCATGAGCGATAGCAACGAGTCGAAAACGACGGCGATCCACGAAGACCTGGTGGCCGCGATCCCTTATGCGGCCTATCTGGATCTGCGTATCGAACAGGCCGACGAAGCACAGGCGCGGATTTATCGCATGCCCTATCGCGACGAACTGATCGGCAGTCCGCGCCTGCCGGCCCTGCATGGCGGCACGGTGGCCAGCCTGCTGGAGCTGGCCATGCAGTTCGAGGTGCTCATCGCCGAGGCCCAGACGCGTATCCCCTATCCGGTGGATTTCTCGATCGACTATTGGCGCTCGGCGGCGGCCGCGGACTGTCTTTGCCGGTGCCGGCTGATCCGTTCGGGGCGGCGTATCGCCCAGGTACAGGCCGAGTGCTGGCAGGATGATCCGGATCGTCCGATCGCCTTTGCCCGTGCCGATTTCCTGTTGCGCGCCGTTGAGGGCGACAACCCGGCCGAGTAGGGCGTAGTCACGGCAGGCGGGCTTTGCGCAGTGGCCGTTTGAATTACACTAGGGCATTCAGGAATATCTGCATCACCTATGGCGGCCCCGAGGGGTCCGGCCTCAAAAGTGCTGCGACTGCGTTGCCGAGCTTGATCTGCCCATGAGGCATGGCGCTGTGCTCGCACGCCTTGTCGCAAGGCATTTGAGAACTCGGACGCGAGCCGCGAGAGGTTGTGCAGAGATTGCTTAACAGCCATCGCGGCAGTCTTGTCGTATCGAATAAAAAAATGAACCGCTGCGGCGTCAGCGGTTCGCGAAGGAGCGTGTGCACGATGTCAGGGGATGGACAACGCCTGGTTCAGGATCTGCTTGATCAGCTCGATCTGGAGCCGCTGGAGCAACGGCTGTTTCGCGGCAGTTCGCGGGATATCGGCGGCAAGAGCGTGTTCGGCGGCCAGGTCGCGGGGCAGGCCATGGTTGCCGCCACGCGTACCGTGGATGCGTCCCAGCAGGCGCATTCCATGCACGGCTATTTTCTGCGCCCGGGCGATATGCAGGCGGCCATCGTCTACGAAGTCGACAATATTCGCGACGGCAGGAGCTTTGCCACCCGGCGCGTGCAGGCCATCCAGCACGGGCGGCCGATCTTCTCCATGCTGGCCTCGTTTCATATCGAGGAGTCCGGCTATACCCATCAGATGAGCATGCCCGACGTCGTGGGCCCGGAAGAGCTGGCCAGCCACGACGAGCTGCGCCGGGCCTGGGTCGATGCTCTCGATCGGGTGCCGGAATCGCTGCGCGAAGCGGTGGGGCGCGAGGTCGCGATCGACATGCGCGCGGTCAAACCCTGGAACATGCTCGATCCGGACAAGCGCGAGCCGGTGCAGCATGTCTGGTTCAAGGCCAAGGCGCCGCTGCCCGACGACCAGTCCGTGCACCGCGCGGTGCTGACCTATGCCAGCGATTTCAATCTGCTGGCGACATCGCTGTTTCCGCACGGGGTGTCGTTTTTCACCCCCGGCATGCAGATGGCCAGCATCGATCACGCGATCTGGTTCCATCGCGCGTTCCGGGTCGACGAGTGGCTGCTCTATGCCATGGACAGCCCTGGGGCCCAGGATTCGCGCGGCCTGTCGCGCGGGCTGATCTTCAATCGCGACGGCCATCTGGTGGCATCCGTAGCCCAGGAGGGGCTGATTCGCCAGCGCAAGCCGCGCGACGCCTAGGGAAGCTCCTGCATAACCTCTCGCGGTCGCGCCGTGGCGGTTACGAACTGTCATCGCGCCCAACTAGGCTTGAGCCTTCGACAATCGTTTGCGATATCTCGGGGGTTTGGCATGGTTCGAGCGCATGGGTTTCGTATCGTCATCGTTCTGGCCCTGATCCTGGCCGCCTTGCCGGTCGCCGCCTGGCCCGGCAGCGAGGCCCGTCACTTCAAGGCGGATCCGCATATGACAAAAAATCACAAGATCGTGATCGCCCATCGCGGTGCCTCCGGCTATCTGCCCGAGCACACGCTGCCTGCCTATGCCATGGCCTATGCCCTGGGCGCAGACTATATCGAGCCCGATCTGGTGATGACCGCCGATCATCGCCTGATCTGCCTGCACGATATCCATCTGGAATCCACCACCGACGTCGAAAGCCAGTTCCCTGCCCGCAAGCGCGCCGACGGGCGCTGGTATGCGGCGGATTTCACCCTCGACGAAATCCAGCAGCTCAACGTCACCGAACGGACCAAACCCGACGGCACCCGGGTGTTTCCGGACCGATTCAAGGCCGATGCCCAGGGTTTCAAGGTGCCCACCTTCGATGCCGTGGTGGAAATGGTGCAATCGCTCAATCGCGAAAGCGGGCGCGATGTCGGCATCTACCCGGAAACCAAGGCGCCCGAGTTCCACGACGACGAAGGGCTGCCCATCGAACGCACGCTGCTCGACCGGCTGGCCGCCTACGGCTATGCCGGTCGCGATGCCAAGGTTTATATCCAGAGCTTCGGCTTCGACAACCTGCGCGAAATGCGCGAACAGATGGGCAGCGACCTGCCCATGATCCAGCTTATAAGCGACGCACCGGCCTACGATGAACTGGTTACCCCGGCCGGGCTTGCGACCATCGCGGAATACGCCGACGGCATCGGTCCGGACAAGCAGCGTATCGCCGATACGCACGGCGGCCTGGTGCAGCTCGCCCACGCACGCGGGCTGAAGGTACACCCTTACACCTTTCGCGCCGACCAGCTGCCGGCCGGCACCCGCCGGCTCGAAGACGAGCTGCGCCGCTATTACTTCGAGTACGGCGTGGATGGCCTGTTCACCGACTTTACCGATATCGCGGTCGAGGTGATCCACCCGGGCTACCGGCCGCGTCTGTACCCGCGATAGTTCGCGTTCGTGCAGCGGGCTGTCGGCAGCGGCCCGTGCTTTCGTGGCAAACTCGCGGCCCGAACCGCTGTATTGACCACCGATGCCCCAGATTTCTGCCACGCGTCTTGGCCTGGCCGGCGGCGTTTGTACGCTGCTCGGTATCGGCCTGGCCCGTTTTGCCTATACGCCGCTGATTCCGGCGCTGGTCGAAGCCGGCTGGTTTTCGTCGCATGCGGCAGCCTATCTGGGCGCGATCAACCTGCTCGGCTATCTCATCGGTGCGGCCACGGCCCATCGTGCCACCCTCATATGGAGCGTGCGCCCGGTGCTGGCCGCCTGTCTGGCGATCACCGTGGCCAGCCTCTATGCCTGTGCGCTGGACTGGGGCGTGCTCTGGTACGGCTTCTGGCGCCTGGCCTGTGGCATCACCGGGGCCATGCTGGTGGTGGTCGGCGTACCGGCCGCGTTGTCGCGGGTGCCTTTGCAGGCGAAGGCGTATACCAGCTCGCTGGTGTTCACGGGTATCGGCCTGGGCATCATGGCCAGCGGTACGGTCGTGCCCTGGCTGGCCGGTTTCGGCGTGGGCGTCACATGGCTGGCGCTCGCGCTCGTGGGCACAGCACTCGCGAGCTGGGCCTGGTTTGCCGTGCTGGGTCGCCTACCGCCCCTGGAGCGCAGCACGGGTGAAGAACACGTCGATGCCCGTCTGCCGGCGCTCGCCCTGGGTCTGGTGATCGCTGCCTACAGTCTCGATGCCATGGGCTTTGTGCCGCATACGCTGTTCTGGGTGGATTACATCGCACGCGAACTGGGCGAAGGGCTGGCCACCGGCAGCGGCTACTGGGTGGTGTTCGGCCTGGGGGCGATGTGCGGGCCGGTGGTCGCCGGCGCACTGGCCGCACGGCTGCGTTTCAAGCCGGCGCTGGCGCTCGCGCTTACAGTCAAGACGATTGCCGTGTGCCTGCCCGTGCTCTCGACGGGCTGGCTGGCGCTGGGACTGTCGTCGTTTCTGGTCGGAATGCTGGTACCGGGCGTGGTCACGCTCACCTCGGGCACGCTGTCCACCCTGGTCGCTCCCGAGCGCCAGCAGCAGGTCTGGGGCTGGGCCACGCTCGGGTTTGCCCTGACCCAGGCCGTCGCCGCCTACGGCATGTCCTGGGGCTATGAACAGCTGGGCAGCTATCGGCCGCTGTTCGCCATCGCGGCGGCGGCGCTGGCACTCGCCAGCCTGAATGCGATCGCGGCCGTGCGCCGGTCCTAGATGACCAACTCGCACGATATGCCGGGCGGGCTCTGGCGACTGCCGCTGGCCGGCGCGGTGGCGCTGTTGCTGGGCGTGGGCTTCGGGCGCTATGTGTTCACGCCGCTGATCACGCCGCTGGTGGAGAGCGGCTGGTTCACCGCCGAGCAGACCGCGCGCCTGGGCGCGATCAACCTGCTGGGGTATCTCATCGGCGCGGCGGGCGCCAACCGTTATGCCGGCTGGCTCGGTCCGCGCCGTGCGATTGCCAGCTGTCTGATTGCCTTGGTGATCAGCCTCGTAGCCTGTGCATGGCCCTGGGCAATGATCGTCTACGGCTTCTGGCGGCTGATCGCCGGTGCGGCGGCGGCGACGCTGACCATCGTGGTCACGCCGGCGATCATGGCGCGGATGCCTGCTGCACGACGGCCGCTGGCCTCGGCGACGATCTTTACCGGCATCGGCGTGGGCACCATGGGCGTGAGCCTGCTCGTGCCGCGCCTGGCCAGCGCCGGCATCGGCGCGACCTGGCTGGCCACGGCCGGCGTGGGCGCCGTGCTGGCCTGGATCAGCTGGCTTGGCGTGTGGCGCCATCTGCCGGCCGAGGCCGCTCCGGGTGACGATACGGCGGCGGCCCCTGCGAGCGCGGGGCATACGCCCTGGGTGTTGATCGGTCTGGTGGTGGCCGCCTACGGGCTGAGCGCGGCCGGCTATGTGCCGCATTCGCTCTATTGGGTGGACTATATCGCCCGCGAACTGGGTCGCGGTCTTGAAGCGGGCAACCGCTACTGGCTGCTGCTGGGCCTGGGCGGCGTGATCGGCCCGGCCCTGGCCGGCATCACCGCACGCTGGCTCGGCTTCGAACGGGCGCTGGTCGCGGCCTTCGTGCTGATGACGCTGGCCACGGCCTTGCCGCTGGCGTTGACCGGTATCGCCGGGCTGGGCCTGTCGTCGCTGGTGGTGGGCGCGATGGTGCCGGCGATCATCACCCTGACCGCCGGCACCGTGCATGCGCTCTCGCCGGTCGCTCGCCAGCGCCAGATCTGGGGCTGGGCCACGCTGTCATTCGCGGCCACCCAGGCGGTCGGTGGGTTTGCCATGGCCCGGCTTTATGCGTTCGCCGGCAGTTATGCCACGACGATTGCTGCCGGTGCCGTAATCCTCGTCGTTGCCACGGGCTGCTCTCTGGCGGGCGCGATAGGGGCGCGGCGCAGGGCGCTCGCCGTGCGCGCCGATCGCTCCAAGGGTTGAAGACATGGTCGAACTCGGTCCAACACCGCTGTTTTCGTATTCGATGACCCATTGGGCCACGTTTTTAACGGCGGCTGTGTTGCTCAATATCACCCCGGGGCCCGATATGGCCTATGTGCTCGCGCATTCGCTGCGGCGTGGGCGTCGCGCCGGGTTTATAGCCATGGGTGGCGTGTGGCTCGGGGCGTTCGTACATGTCGTGCTGGCCGCGCTCGGTCTGTCGGCGCTGCTGGCCAGCTCGGCGCTGGCGTTTGCCCTGGTCAAGTACGCAGGCGCGCTTTATCTGCTGTGGCTGGGCATTCAGGCGTGGCGGGCCAGCGCCGATCCGATGCCGCAGGCAACGGCCGAGTCCGGGTCGGCCCGGTCGACGTTCGGCCGCGGCGTGCTGGTGGCCGCGCTCAACCCGAAGGTGGCCGTGTTCTTTCTGGCGTTTCTGCCGCAGTTCGTGGTGCCCGGCGCGGGGCCCGTGGGCGCCCAGCTGTTTCTGCACGGCTGTCTGATCATTGCAGTGGCGGCGTTGGTGGAGCCGCCGATGGTGTGGTTTGCGGCGACGGTCGCCCGGCGCATGCGTGCCAACGCGGCGATGCAGCGCTGGCTCGATCGTGCCCTCGGGTCGCTGTTTATCGCGCTGGGACTGCGTCTGGCGACGGCGTCTCGCTAGGGCGTGTCGTCATATCTTATGACCACACGCCCTAGGACCTGGGCTTGCGGATACGCGGGCGAAAGCCGGCCGGCTTGTCGGCCAGCCAGGCGACGAACTGGGCAATCTCGGGGTGGGCCAGCAGGGCGTCCCGCGAGTTGTAGGTTTCGGCCAGCTCCTTTTCGCCCAGCACCGCATGGATATGACTGTGGCAGGGCCGACAGACGTGCAGGATCGCGCCCAGGCGCTCTTCGCGGTCGAAGCGCCGGCGAATACGCTTGAGCCGGTGGGTACGCCGCGGAATCAGATGGTGGCGGGTCGTGCGTACGCCTTCGCGCCCACATAAAGCACAGCGAGGGGGATCGCCGGGCGTGCCGTTCATCCCTGCTGGGCGCCACGTCGCAGGCGACGGCGCAGCAGCGCGATCACCGTGTAGCCGATATGCGCGAGCCACAGCAGCGCCCCTGCCGGTAGCGTGGCCAGCGTGAGCCAGCCGAATACGCCGGCGCTATACAGCGCCTCGCCGATATCCATGCCCCACAGCGGGCAGGCATAGGCGCCGGACTCGTCGACCCGACACCCCAGCGCGTTGCCCAGCTGGCCGGCCGCCACCGCGATGACGACCGGCGCAATCGCAAACAGCAGGATGCCGGCCTGGACACCGAAAAACGTCCACAGGCCGCGCCGGGCGCAGGCGCTGTGTATGCCCCGCTCAGCCATCGCGGGCGGCGCGGTTGTCATTCTGCCCTGGGGAGTCGCCCGGTTCCAGCGCATCGAGCGCGTCGCCTAGATACTGAAGCATGTGCTGCATGCTCGGCACCGACCGCCGACACGCCAGCAGGCCGAACTCGAGCGAATCGCGATAGCTGGCCAGGCTGATATTGAGCGCCTGACCGTCGAGCACGATCGACACCGGGTACATGCCCTCGAGTTGGGCATCGCCGTAATACAGGGTCTCGCCTGGCCCCGGCACGTTCGAAATCACCACGTTGAAGGCCTGGTGACGCGGTGCGATGCCGGTGAGCAGGTTGATACCTGCCGGTGTGGACAGGGCAGCGGTGAAACCCAGGATCTGTTCGCTGGTCATGTCCTTGTAGCGGCGCTTCCAGTGTTCCACCGAGTGCCGGACGGCGGCGAGCCGTTCCACCGGGTCGACCACGTCGGTGGCCAGGCTGGCAAAGATCATCGCCACCTTGTTGCCGGTGCCGCTGTCGGCGGTATGCAGCGATACCGGCAGCATGGCGACCAGCGGCTCGTCGGGCAGGGCGTCGCGGGAGAGCAGATACGCACGCAGCGCGCTGGCACACATGGCCAGCACGATATCGTTGACCGTGGCGTCGTAGTGCTTGGCAAGCTTTTTGATCCGGCTCAGCGAATATGACTGGGCCGCGAAGCGTCGCGAGCCGCTGATCCGCCGGTTGAGCATGCAGGTCGGCGCCTGCTTGAAGGCGGTGAAATCGGGCTCTTCACGGGCCTGTTGCCAGGCCGAGAATACCTGCTGGCCGACCCGCGGCATGGCTGCCATCTGGCGAGCCGTGGCGGCTGCCGCCTTCCACGTACCCTGCCAGGGCGACGGCCGGTTGCGCCGTGACCGCTCGTCGTCGCTTTCGGGCAACTGCCAGGGCACGCACAGCCCGCCCGGCGACGGCTGATCGTTGAGCGAACGTCGCATCACGCGCATGGCGCTGATGCCGTCCATGAGCGAATGGTGAAACTTGGTATAAACGGCGAATCGATTGTCGGTCACGCCTTCGATGAAGTAGGTCTCCCACATCGGCCGGGAGCGATCGAGCAGGGCACCGTGCAGCATCGAGACCAGGGCCAGCAGGTCGCGGATCGCCCCCGGAGCGGGCAGGGCGAGGTGGCGCACGTGGTATTCCATATCGAAGCTGTCGTCGGCGACCCAGAACGGCTGGCCGAACCGATACTTCAGACGTCGATTGAAGGGTACCTGTACGTCGGTGAAGCTGCGTGCCTTGGTGACCACCTCGCGCACATAGTCCGGCCCGGCATCCTCGGGGATGGAAAACAGCTGCAGGCCGCCCACGTGCATGGGCTGATGTCGTCCCTCCAGATGCAGGAATATCTGGTCGACAGGATTGAGCAGCTGCATGAGGGGCTCCGGATGGTCAGGCGTTCGCCGGGTCGGCACGCCCAAAGCACGAGACTAGCGCTTGCACCATGGCGGCGCATAGGCCTGACCGCCGCGAATGCACCGGAGGACGCGGTTCAAGACAGATCGATGGCATGCGCCTTGAGCGCAGACAGCTCGACGATCTCAAGCGCGGCTTCATCGGTCGCGGTCAGCGCCACCCGGGGTGCCACCCCGGCTTCGAGGGCCTGTGCCCAGCGGGCGGCGCACAGGCACCAGCGATCGCCGGCCTTGAGCCCGGGGAAGTCGAATTCGGGTCGCGGCGTGGACAGGTCGTTGCCGCGGCGGGCAGAGAATTCGAGAAATTCGTCGCTGACAACCGCACAGACCACGTGCCGGCCGATATCCGAAGGGCCGGTGCGACAGTAGCCATCGCGATAGAAGCCGGTGGTCGGTGCGTCACAGCAGCCGGCCAGCGGCTCGCCGAGTACGTTACGTGCGGGTGTCGATGTCATTGTTGTTGCTGCATCTCTTGTTGGCGCATGGGCATGCTGTCGATTTCGTCGAAGAAGGCATGGATATCGAGCGATTCGCTCTGGCGTGCCTTCACGCCGCCATCCTTGCCCACCAGCACTGCCTGAAACCCGCCGCCGTCATGCAAGGCGGTGATCGAAGCGCGCTCGACAGGCTTGGACAGATTGCTGTGCAGGGCGTCGGGGCTGACCACGAACCAGGCGATATCGCGCTCGGCGATGCCGACCGTGTTGGAAAGCTCGTCGGCCGCTTCGCGGCCGGCCGTATCGGTGGGCGTGAATACCGCGACCACGCGATAATCCCATTGCAGGTCGTCGAGCGTGGCGGCCGCGGCACTGCCGGCGCCGATGAGCGTGGAACACAGGCTGGCCATAACGAATCTACGCAGCATGCTCGGCACTCCTTACGGTGATGGGGGCAAGCCGGGCCGAACGGGTATCCGGCATCGGCGCGTTGTCCGCGCCGTAGTAGGTGGTCACCAGCGACAGCTTGCGTTCGTCGGTGGTGTTGGCGCCGGCGGCATGAAATACCCCGGCATCGAAGAACAGCACGTCGCCGGGTGCCAGCTCTGCGGTAACCGCCGATTCGATGAGCTCGGCGTTGTCGGGCCGGTCTTCGCGCAGGAACTGGGCGCTATCCAGCCGCTCGGCCTCGATCGGCAGGTGCTGGGTCGCCGGCAGCAGCCGCATGCAGCCGTTGGCCCGGGTTTCGTCGCCAAGGGCCAGCCAGGCATTGACCAGGCGCGGCGTTTGGAACGACCAGTAGCGCAGGTCGCGATGCCAGGCCGTGGCCGTTGAATAGCGCGGCGACTTGGTCATGACGCAGTTGTGGTGATTGCGGCTCAGATACACCGTTTCGCTTTCCAGCAGCTGGGCCAAGATCGCGCTCAAACGCGCATCGGCTGCCCAGTCGGCAAACACCGGGTCGCGGTCGTAGGCCTGGCGCAGGCGCCGCGGCGTGTCGCCGCCCGTGGCCGCGCGGCTGGCCGGCGCACCCGGATAGGCCACATCGGCTTCATATTCGATCGGTGCGATCTGCGCGTCGACGTGCTCGAGCGTGACCCGGCGCAGCGCATTGACGCGCTCGGCGGCCGCGAGCCCACGCATGATCAGGTAGCCGTCGCGCAGAAAAAGCTCGCGCTGGGCAGTCGTCAGTGCGGGCGCTGGCGGGGTGTCGATCGTGGTGCTCATGGTCATGGCTTAAACTTGCGGCCTGCATCCTGATACGCAAGGAACATTAATGAAGTTGCCCGATATTCGATCGATTTATGCCCTGCCGGGCGGGCGGCGCCTGATCTCGCGCGGTATCGGTTTCGTAGCCCCCTATTCGGGCAGCATCGGTGCGCGGGTGGAGTCGCTGTCGGACGGCCAGGCGCGTCTGCGCATGCCGGACAAGCGCGCCAACCGCAATCATCTCAACAGTATTCATGCCTGCGCGCTGTCCACGCTGGCTGAAACCACGGCCGGGTTGTCGGTGCTCTACAGCCTGCCGGCGGACATGCGCGGTATTGCCGTATATCTGGGCGTGGACTATCACGCCAAGGCCCGCGGCCCGATCGTGGCCTCGGCGCGCTGGGCGGTGCCGGCCTCGGGCGAGCAGGTGGAACGCGATATCGAAGTGCTCATGCACGATCGCGACGATGTGCTGGTGGCGGCGGCGATCGTGCGTTATCGGCTGGGCCCGCGTCGCTGAATTCATCTGCTACATCGTCTACGGCGTAATACAGTCAGAATTGTTCAATACGTGGTCAGAAGATGAAACGACGTGTGTTTATCGGTGGTGCGGTGTTCAGCGCGCTGGGCGTGACCGCGCTCGGCCGGGTATTGGCCGACGACGAGGCCCCCAGCGGCGCGAGCGCCGGCAAGGCGGCTTCTGCGAGCGAGGTGTCAACGGTGAAAAAGACCGAGGCCGAATGGCGTGAGCAGCTCTCGCCGGAAGCATTTCGCGTGCTGCGCAAGGAGGCCACCGAGCCGGCCGGCTCGAGCGAACTCAATGACGTGAAAGCCAAGGGCGAGTTCGTCTGTGCCGGCTGCGAGCTGCCGCTGTTCAAAAGCGATTGGAAGTTCGAGTCGGGCACCGGCTGGCCGAGTTTCTACAACTACATCGACGGTCATCTGGGCTTCAAGACCGATTACAAGCTGGTCATTCCGCGCAAGGAATACCACTGTGCGCGCTGCGGCGGGCATCAGGGCCATGTTTTCAACGACGGGCCCAAGCCGACCGGCAAGCGCTACTGCAACAACGGCGTTGCGCTGAAGTTCGTGGCCGCGGCGGCAAGCTAGGCAGAGCTTTTCCAGGCAGCCGGTACGGTCCCTAAACGAAAAAAGCCCCGGTCGAGCCGGGGCTTTCTCGCGTTGCCGTCGATCAGTTCGAGGCGGCGCTCTTCTCGAGCAGATCCTGGTGCACGTTTTCGGCGTCGGAGTCGACGCGTTTCCAGGTCTGCGATTTGCCGAGCAGGCTGATGCCGATAAAACCGCGGGCCTCGAGGGTGTCCGGGCCGGTCTGGGTGGCCTTGGCCTTGTAGGTCTTGCCATTGTTCGGATCGTAGATCGTGCCGTTCTCGAATTCGCCATTGCCGACGTATTCGAGGCCGTCGAGGATATTCAACCCCAGCAGACGGCGATCGCGCTTGGATTCATCGGGATTGTTCTTGTCGTAGCGTTTGTCACCGCTCTTGGAGCCGACGATCTTGCCTTTCCAGACGTCGCCTTCTTCATAGAGCTGGACATAGCCGCCGCTGGCGGTTTCCCAGACGCCGGCCGCGTCTTCTGCTTTCTTTTCCGCGGCAAACCCGGTGCCCGAGGCCACCAGCAGTGCGCTGGCCAACAGAGCCTGTTTGAACATCGATTCATCTCCTCATTGCATGTTTGCGACTGCATAGCATGCCCGAAACAACCGAACCGTGGATGAATCGGCGTACAAGACAAGCCCCTCTATGCCCCGCTAGACTGCGCCTACATTTCGAGCGTGGCCCGCGTGACGCGCTCCAGCCAGGAAGCCCATGTCCGGGGAAGCACTCATCGCCGTTTTCATCGATTTCGAGAATCTCGCCCTCGGCGTGAAGGACCTGCCGGGCGGCGAGTTCGACATGGGCCTGATCCACAAGCGCGTACTCGAAAAGGGCCGGCTGGTGTTCAAGCGTGCCTACTGCGACTGGGGCCAGTATCGCGGCCAGATGAAATCGTTCCATTCCATGGGTATCGAGATGATCGATATCCCGCAGACGCGTATTTCGGGCAAGAACAGCGCCGATATCCGCATGGTCGTGGATGCGCTGGATCTGTGCTATTCCAAGGACCATATCGACACGTTCGTGCTGGTGTCCGGCGATTCGGATTTCTCGCCGCTGGTATCCAAGCTCAAGGAAAACAACAAGCGCGTGATCGGCTGCGGGGTGAAGTCCTCGACGTCGGAACTGCTGGTCGCCAACTGCGACGAATTCATCTATTACGACGATCTGGTGCGGAAGTCGGGCCGTGCGCGCAAGCGCAAGGCGGAATCGGACCAAAAGCAGGACAAGGGCGCGCAGGCGCGTGAACAGCTGCTGGAAATCGTGTCGTCGCTGGAGTCGGACTACGATCCGGTCTGGGGATCGCTGGTCAAACAGACCATCAAGCGCGTCTACCCGGGCTTCAACGAAAGCTACTACGGCTTCAAAAGCTTTACCGATCTGCTCCAGTCGGCGGAAAAGAACGGCCAGATCAAGCTCGAATACGACGCCGAGCGCGGCAATTACAAGGTCGCGGTGAGCTGATTCGCGACCAATAAAAACCCGGCGCCGCGTACGACGCCGGGTTTCGGTTCAGGCCGGTTGGCCCGAGTACCGCGTTACATGGACGATTCGCTGCGATTGGCCTCGCTGTCGTTCATGCTCGAACCGGTGGCGCCGTCGGCACCCGACATGCCGGCATCGCTGCTGTCGGCGTTCGTGTTCATGCCCTCGCTGTCGGGCTCGGCAATACCGATCACGCCACAGGCCTGACGCGAACCGGCTGCGCCGATCGGCGGCTGGCTCGGGTCATTGGGTTTTTCGTGGATGATCACGCCGCGGCCGATCAGCGCCTTGGCGCCGGTCAACGAGGCGCCGTCGAGCATGCCTTCGTCGGAGGCGGTACCGTCTTCGCCGACGTCGAGATCACCCAGGTCGCCGGTGATACGATCGATATCGGCCGGCGGGTTCTTGGAGCTGCCCTGCAGGTTGTAGTGCGTGCCTGCGGATTTGCCATCGCCCGACGAGCAATCGCCGTACAAGTGAATATGGTAGCCATGCTTGCCGGGCTCGAGCCCTTCGGCTTCGGTGGTATAGGCCAGGCCGCCGTCCTGCGGGGTGAACCGGATCGTCGCCGACACGCCATCGTTGCCGTCGGTGCCGTGCAGTACGGCAACTGCTGCCTGCGGCATGTCTTCGCTGGCCGACCCGGCAGCGCTGCCCTCGGCGGGGCTGTTGCGATGGCCGTCCAGCATCGTGTCGTCGCCCATCTTCGATTCGTTGCCCGTCTGGGGCGCGGTTTCGGTGGCCGTATCGTTGCTGTTCTGGCTGGCCGTATTGGTCTGGGCGTCGGCGCTGGTGTTCGCGCTATCGACGGCAGCGGCGTCGTCGTTCTGATCGTCATTGTTGCCACATGCGGTCAGGCTCATGGCCAGCAGCATGGCGGCAGAAACGGAGACTACGGATTTCATCATGGACCGTCCTTTGCGTGGGAGTGTCGGGAGTGAGCGAGTGGCGTTCATGAAAAACACCTTCAGCCGTGCCGTGCGTGCAGCCGTGCGACGATCGCTTCGGCATCGTGGGCATCGGTAAACAGATTGTCGTAATTTGCCTGCATCCAGCGGCCCAGCTCGGTGCTGCGGGTGTCCAGCAGGCGGGCCAGCGAATCGATGTTTTCGCCCTGGCCGGTGGCGGCCTCGCGACGTAGCGGATCGCGCTGGGAATCGACGAAGGCCACGGTCTGTTGGTAGCGCGGCGTGTTCGGCTCGGTAACCGAGGCGTCGGTCGTGCCGCGGCTACTGGCCAGCACGCCCTTGGCGACCGATCGCGTGGCATCGGCGGCGACGTCGGTCGTACTGATCGCGGCCGAACAGCCCCCCAGCATCAGTGCGGTGATTGCCAGGCATGCGGCAGGCAGCAAAGACTTGCCACCGGTCGGTGTGCGATTGAATCTGACAAACAAGGATAGCCCCTCACCGTTATCGTTATGCGGTCACGCTATCGTCTGGGCGAAGCCAGCACAATAGGGGATTACCGCCAGACCGGCGCTACGCTGGCGCCCATGTTTACGGAGCCCGCATGACACGCCCGGCTTTTCGCACGCCCGATGCCTGCTTTGCAGGCCTGTCCGGATTTGACTACCGGCCCCGCTATGTCGAGGTGGACGGCCTGCGCATGGCGTACGTCGAAGCCGGCCCGGCCGCGGCCCCGCCGGTGGTGCTGTTGCACGGCGAACCGAGCTGGTCGTATCTGTATCGCCACATGATCGCGCCGCTGGCGGCTGCGGGTTATCGCGTGCTGGCCCCAGATCTGATCGGCTGTGGCCGTTCCGACAAGCCGGCTGCCGTGGCCGACTACAGCTATGCCCGCCACGTGGCGTGGACCTGGGCCTGGTTCGAGCAGCTCGGGCTTGCCGACGTGACCCTGTTCTGCCAGGACTGGGGATCGCTGATCGGCCTGAGGCTGGTCGCCGAGCATGCCGATACGTTCGCACGGGTTTTCGTGGGCAACGGTTTTCTGCCCACCGGCGACGAAACCATGCCGATGCTGTTCTCGGCCTGGCGTGCCTTTGCCCGCTACAGTCCGATCTTTCCGGTGGGCGCAATCCTGCATGCAGGCAGCCGGCGCTGGCTGACGCGCGCCGAGCGCGCCGCATACAACGCCCCGTTTCCGGACAAGCGCTATACCGCCGGCATTCGTGCCTTTCCACAGCTCGTACCGATTACGCCAGACGATCCCGCCACGTCAGACAACCGGGCGGCCTGGCAATCGCTGACGCGTTTTTCACGCCCGTTTCATACCTGCTTCGCCGACGGCGATCCGGTCACCCGGGGTGCGGATCGCGCACTGCGCCGACGCGTTGCGGGCGCGGCCGATGCCGCGCACACCACGATCGAGGGCG
>NZ_CAXGSH010000067.1:0-22293 GCF_964012375.1 uncultured Salinisphaera sp. | reverse complement strand
CTACCGTCCGCCGGAGCCCTACAAGGGCAAGGGTATTCGCTACGCCGACGAGCGCGTGGTTCGCAAGGACGCGAAGAAGAAGTAATCAACGGCGCGTTACATTTACCGCCAACAACAGATTCATTACGCCATGCACAAGAAAACGATTTCGCGACTGCGTCGCGCCCGTCGGGGCCGCATGCACATGCGCAACCTGGGCGCGCATCGCCTGTCTGTACACCGTACGCCGCAGCATATTTATGCTCAGATCGTCGCGCCCGACGGTTCGCGTACAATCGCCAGCGCTTCTACGGTCGAAAAGACCCTGCGCGAGGAATGCGGCAAGACCGGCAACTGTGACGCGGCGCGCGTCATCGGCCGGACGATCGCCGACCGGGCCAAGGCTGCGGGCGTAGAAGCCGTGGCGTTCGACCGTTCGGGTTTCGCCTATCACGGTCGAGTCAAGGCACTCGCCGACGCCGCACGTGAAAGCGGCCTGCAGTTCTAACGGGATTTTTCGCAATGGCAACACGTAACGAACAACGCACCGAAGGCGATCTGCTCGAGAAGCTGATCACGGTCAATCGCGTGGCCAAGGTGGTCAAGGGCGGCCGCCAGTTCGGCTTTACCGCGCTCACCGTGGTTGGCGACGGCGAAGGTCGTGTCGGCTTCGGCTATGGCAAGGCGCGCGAAGTGCCGCTGGCCATCGCCAAGGCGATGGAAGCGGCGCGCAAGAGCATGATCCGCGTGCAGATCAAGGAAGGCTCGACGTTGCAGCATGCAATCGTCGGTCGCCACGGCGCCACCAAGGTCATCATGCGTCCGGCCTCCGAAGGTACCGGCGTCATCGCCGGTGGCGGCATGCGTGCCGTGTTCGAAGTCGCCGGCGTGAGTAACGTCCTGGCGAAGAGCTACGGCTCGCGTAATCCGATCAACCTCGTACGCGCGACGATCAACGGGCTGCGTGAAATGCACGACCCCGAGTTCATCGCCGCCAAGCGTGGCAAGTCGGTCGAAGAAATCACGGCTTAACGGAGGCGCGGGATGGCCAGCAAAGAAATCACGATCAAACTCATCAAGAGTCCGATCGGCCGGGTCAAGCGTCATCGCGCTTGCGTACGTGGGCTGGGCCTGCGTCGGCTGCATCATCAGGTGACGGTGGCGGATACGCCGGAAAACCGGGGCATGATCAACAAGATCGTCGACATGCTCGCGATCCAGGAGTCCTAGGATGAAACTCAACGACCTACAGCCCAGCGACGGCGCGCGCAAGCTACGCAAGCGCGTCGGCCGCGGCCCGGGTTCGGACATGGGCAAGACCGCGGGGCGTGGCCACAAGGGCCAGAAGTCGCGCAGCGGTGGTTACACGAAGATGGGTTTCGAAGGCGGCCAGATGCCGTTGCAGCGGCGCGTGCCCAAGCGTGGCTTTCGCAGCCCGGTGAATGCGCCCGCAGAAGTGCGTCTTGATAACCTGAATCGCCTTGAAGGCGACGTCGACCTGGCTGCGCTCAAGGCAGCCGGCGTAGTGTCGCGTGATGCACGGCGCGCCAAGGTCATCGCTTCTGGCGAGATCAACGTGGCCGTCAACCTCAAGGGCGTGGCCGCGACCGCGGGTGCGGTCAAGGCGATCGAAGCCGCTGGCGGCAGCGTCGCCGAGTAACCATGGCCAAGCGTCCCAACACTGCAGCGCCCGGCGGCTTTAACCCGAACTCGGGTAGCCTCACGGAAGTGCGTCAGCGCCTGCTGTTTCTGGTGGGTGCGCTGATTGTCTTCCGTATCGGCACCTTCATTCCTGTGCCGGGTATCGATCCGGCACAGCTGGCGCGGCTGTTCGAGCAGCAGGCGGGCACGATCCTCGACGTGGGCGTGATGTTCACCGGCGGCGCGCTCAAGCGCCTGTCGATCTTCGCGCTTGGCGTGATGCCGTATATTTCCGCGTCGATCATCATGCAGTTGATGACGGCGACGGTGCCGGCGCTCAAGGAAATCAAGAAGGAAGGCGAGGCCGGTCGTCGCAAGATTACGCAGTACACGCGTTACGGCACGGTCGCGCTTGCATCGTTCCAGTCCATCGGCACCGGCATTGCGCTCTGGAATCAGGGTATTGCCCAGAGCGGTACCAGCGAATTCAGCTTCATCTTCACAACGGCGGTCTGTTTGACCACGGGCGCGATGTTTTTGATGTGGCTGGGCGAACAGGTGACCGAACGCGGTATTGGTAACGGCATCTCGATGCTGATTTTTGCCGCGATCGTGGCCGGGCTGCCTTCTGCCATTGGCGGCACGCTTGATCTGGTGCGCACCGGCGAGCTGAGTATCTTCTTCGTGATTGCCCTGTTCGTGGGTGCGATGGCGGTGCTGGCGTTTGTCGTGTTCGTGGAACGCGCGCAACGTCGTATCCCGGTCCATCATGCGCAGCGCCAGCGCGGACGCAAGATGTATGCGGCCCAGACCCAGCATTTGCCGCTCAAGCTGAACATGGCAGGTGTGATTCCGCCGATCTTCGCTTCGAGCATCATCCTGTTCCCGGCCACCGTGGTCCGGTTTCTGGGCGAGGGCGGCTCGGTCGCAAACTGGGTGTCGAATGCGATCGCCCCGGGTCAGCCGCTGTATGTGCTGTTCTACTCGTTGATGATCGTGTTCTTCTGCTTTTTCTATACCGCGCTCGTATTCGATTCGCGGGAAACGGCGGATAACCTCAAGAAGTCCGGTGCATTCATTCCGGGCGTTCGGCCGGGCATTCAGACGGCGAACTATATCGATACCGTTCTGACCCGGTTGACGGTCGCAGGCGCGGTATACGTTACGGCGGTCTGTCTGCTTCCGGAGTTGTTGATTCTTCAGTACAACGTGCCGTTCTATTTCGGCGGTACTTCGTTGCTGATCATCGTGGTGGTTGTCATGGACTTCATGGCACAGCTACAGGCGCACCTGATGTCGCATCAGTACGAAGGGTTGATGAAGAAGAACAACCTGAAGTCTCAGGGGCGCGGCGGTGCCGGCGCCGGCATGCTCCGCTAGCCGGGGCGTTATCAAGCGCAACAACGATTACACCACCGACCGTTAATTACGGCCGGCGAGATGTCAGAGGTAGGACATGAAAGTTAGAGCATCGGTTAAGAAAATTTGCCGCAATTGCAAAGTCATCCGGCGCAACGGCGCCGTGATGGTGATCTGTTCGACCGACCCGCGCCATAAGCAGCGCCAGGGTTAGTCGAGAAACCTTGTAATCACAGACCAGAAAGGCTATATTGGCGGGCTTTTCCACGGTTGAATATTCGCGGGCGCTACAATGAACGCGACAACCATAGCCCGGTAGCTGGGAGATCAATCGAATGGCGCGAATCGCTGGAGTTAACCTCCCGATCAACAAGCATACGGTGGTGGCGTTGACCTCACTTTACGGCGTCGGGTTTACGCGAGCGCGTGAAATCTGTGCGGCGTCGAACGTGGCAACCGACACCAAGGTCAAGGATCTTACCGAGGGTGAGGTCGAGGCGCTGCGTGCTCAGGTTCAGCAGTACACGATCGAAGGCGATCTTCGGCGTGAGATCTCCATGAACATCAAGCGATTGATGGATCTGGGCTGTTATCGCGGCCTGCGTCATCGTCGCGGTCTTCCGGTGCGCGGTCAGCGTACCAAAACCAATTCGCGCACGCGTAAGGGCCCTCGCCGGCCCATTCGCCGCTAGTTCGTTCTCGCACGAGAGTACAGGTAACGCTTTATGGCGACAGGCACGTCTTCTACAGCATCTCGTACGCGCAAAGCGCGCGCACGCCGCAACGTCACCGACGGCATCGCATTCGTGTATGCCACCTTCAACAACACGATCATCACGATCTCCGATCGTCAGGGTAACGTGTTGTCCTGGTGCACTTCGGGTAGCTGTGGCTTCAAGGGCTCGCGAAAGAGCACGCCGTTCGCAGCGCAGGTCGCTGCCGAGCGTGCCGGTGAGGGCGCGGCGCAATACGGCGTCAAGAATCTCGAGGTTCGGGTGAAAGGTCCGGGTCCGGGGCGCGAAGCCGCCGTGCGCTCGCTCAATGGTGCGGGTTTCAAGGTCACCGGCATCATTGACGTGACCCCGATCCCGCATAACGGCTGTCGTCCGCCCAAGAAGCGCCGCGTCTAACGCGCGCTGGCGACCGAACCGCAACAGGTAGAGAACAATGGCTAAGTACACAGGACCTAAATGCAAGCTTTCGCGCCGGGCAGGCACCGACCTGTTCCTCAAGGGACGCGGCCGTTCGCTGGAAGGTAAGTGCAAGATCGATACGCCGCCCGGTGCCCAGGGCACCCAGCGTCGCCAGCGCCTGTCGGACTATGCCCTGCAGCTGCGCGAAAAGCAGAAGCTGCGGCATATGTACGGCGTGCTTGAGAAGCAGTTCCGCAACTACTACAAGAAGGCCGCGCAGAACAAGGGCGCGACCGGTGTGGTGTTGCTGCAGCAGCTGGAAAGCCGCCTGGATAACGTGGTCTACCGCATGGGCTTTGCTTCCACGCGTGCCGAAGCCCGCCAGCTGGTGAACCACAAGGCGGTCGCGGTCAACGACTATCCGGTCAACATTCCGTCGTACGAGGTGAAGGTGGGCGACACGGTCGCGATCCGTAACCGTGCGAAGCACCAGCCGCGGATCATCGAATCGCTGCAGGTGGCATCACAGCTCGGCCTGAGTGAGTGGGTCGAGGTGGACGAGAAAGGCCTCAAAGGCACTTTCAAGGCCATTCCGGACCGCGATCAGATGCTGCCAGATATCAACGAGAATCTGGTAGTCGAGCTTTACTCGAAGTAATAGGCGCTGTCACAGACAGCAAGAGGTATTTGCATTATGCAGTCCAGTGAATTGCTGAAACCGCGCCTGGTCGAGGTCGAGCGGGCAAACGAGCGGCGCGCCAAGATCGCGCTCGAGCCGCTCGAGCGTGGCTACGGTCATACGCTCGGCAACGCGATTCGGCGGATCCTGCTGTCCTCGATTCCCGGGGCGGCGATCACCGAAGTCAAGATCGAAGGCGTACTCCACGAGTACACCACGGTTGAGGGTATGCAGGAAGACGTCATCGACGTCCTGCTTAACCTCAAGAACGTGGCGGTGCGTATGCACTCGCGCGAAGAAGCGGAGTTGCACCTGCACAAGAGCGGTGAGGGCCCGGTGACCGCCGGCGATATCACCACGGATCACGACGTGGAAATCGTCAATCCGGATCTGGTAATTGCGCATCTGACCAGCGGTGAGCTGCGCATGAGCATGAAGGTCGAGCGCGGTCGCGGCTATCAGCCGGCACAGAGCAAGTCGGAAGTTGGCGACGAGGATACCGGTGCGAGCGAAATCGGCGCGCTGCGTCTCGATGCCAGCTTCAGCCCGATCCGTCGCGTGAGCTATGCGGTCGAGCGGGCGCGTGTCGAACAGCGTACCGACCTCGACAAGCTGGTGCTGGATATCGAAACCAACGGCAGCGTGGAACCGGAAGACGCGGTGCGTACCGCGGCGGCGACGCTGTACGACCAGCTGGCGGTGTTCGTAGACCTCGAAGCGCGCCAGGAATCGAGCCGCAAGGGCGAGACGGGCAAGACCGATCCGGCCCTGCTCAAGCCGATCGAGGACCTCGAGTTGACGGTTCGCTCGACCAACTGCCTGAAGGCAGAAGACATCCACTACGTGGGTGATCTGGTCCAGCGCACCGAAACGGAACTCATGCGTACGCCGAACCTCGGCAAGAAGTCGTTGACCGAGATCAGCGAAGTGCTGGCCGAGCACGGGCTGAAACTCGGTATGACGGTCGAGAACTGGCCGCCGGCCGAACTCGAAAAAGCCTAGCGTTTTTTCGCGAATATAGACTAAGGACAGAGCTATGCGTCATCGCAAGAGCGGTACTAACCTGGGGCGCGAATCCTCGCATCGCGCGGCCATGATGAAAAACATGTCGGCGTCGCTGTTCAAGGCGGAGCTGATCCGGACGACCCTGCCCAAGGCAAAGGAATTGCGCCGGATTGCAGAGCCGTTGATTACCTTGGGCAAGACCGACACGGTCGCCAACCGGCGACTGGCGTTCGCTCGTCTGCGCGACAAGGAAGCGGTCGGCAAGCTGTTCGGCGAACTGGGCCAGCGCTATGCGCAGCGCCCGGGCGGCTATCTGCGCATTCTCAAGTGCGGCTTTCGTCCCGGCGACAATGCGCCGATGGCGTATGTCGAGCTGGTCGACCGGCCGATGATCGAAGACGACGAAGACGAGGCGGTGGAAGCGTCGGCCTAGGGTCGCCTTCCATGCCTGTTGAAAGCCGGCCCTGGGCCGGCTTTTTTTATGGGTAGAATAAGCGCGGTTTCGCGTGCTGGTTAATGGGAGCGTAGATGGATTGGTTCAGGGGTGGTGCGGTGGTTGCGGCCATCGTTTTTGGGGGTGTCTTGCCTGTGGCCCAGGCAGATACCGTCTTTTTGGAAGACGGCAGCCGCATTAACGGCAAGATCGTGTCGCTGTCGGCGGATAACCTCGTTATCGATACGGCGTTTGCCGAGGGGCTCGAGATCGAGCGCGCCCGGTTGACGGGGCTGGCGAGCGACGATGCCGTCGACGTACGTCTCGCGAGTGGCCAATCCACCCGCGCGAAGTTCGGCTACGACGAACAGTCGCGCAGCCAGGTGGTGGCCGCCGAAACCAATGCAACGGACGGCCCGTTGACGCTCGACGATGTCAGCCAGATTGCGCCCCGAGTGGTCGCTGCTCAGCAGGACGACGACGACTATGCGTTGCCCGAGTCCGACAGCTTGCCGCCCGAAGACGCCGATTACTGGTCCGGCGACATTGAAGTCGGGCTGAACGGCCGATCCGGGAATACCGATACCAGCGCTTGGCGCACGCGGCTCTCCGCGTTGCGCGACACGGGCGACACCCGGCTGTCGATGTCGGCCTCGGCCGACCGGGAGGAGGAAGACGACGAGACAACGGCCGAAGAATATCTGGGCAACGCTCGATTCGAGGACGACTTGACCCAGCGCCTGTTCTGGTTTGTGCAGCAGGAGCTCGAGCGCGACGAGTTCGAGGATATCGACCTGCGCTCGCGTAGCCTCATCGGCCCCGGTTATTTCCTCGCGCGGCGCGATCGTCTTACGTTCAAGGTGCGCAGCGGCGTAGGCCACCAATACGAGCGTTACAGCAGCGGCGGCAGCAGCCACGAGGCGATCTTCTCGGCGGGCTGGGATTATGCCCAGCTCGTCGGTGAATGGCTCAAGCTGACCCACGATTTCACCATCTATCCCGAGGTTTCGAACAGCCCGAGCGAAAACTTCATTCTGGAATCAGCGCTCGGCGTCGAGGTGCCGATTGCGAACAGTAACGCCTGGCATCTTCGGGCCGGGCTCGAACACGAGTACAACAACAACCCGGAGCCGGGCGTTGAAGACCTCGACACGACCTACAACCTCGGGGTGGTACGCGGATTCTAGGCACACCCTGCACAAGCCGGCGGCCCGCAAGGGGGCGGCCTCACAGACGCTGCGGCTGCGTTGTTGCCGGACTTGAGCTGCCAGGCAGGCAGGCGCTGCGCTTGGACGCCTTGCCGCGCCGGCTTTGAGGACTTGAACCCGACCCGCGCCAGCTTATGCGGGGCTTGCCTGGTCGTCGGCCGCGTCTGCCTCGACCTGGACGAGGTAGGGCGCGGCCGTATCAAGGCGCAAGGCGCTAAGCTGTCCGCCCCAGGCCGCCCCGGTATCGATGCCCCATACCCGGTGCTCGGGCCAGGCGATCTGCTCAAGGGCTGACCAGTGCCCGAACACGATGCGTTCGCCGGCGGATGCGCGGCGTGGCCAGGCGAACCATGGCACCAGCGTCGGCGGCGCATCGGCCAGCGTCTTCTTGTAATCCATGTCCAGCCCGCCGTCGGCTTTGATGAAGCGCTGGCGCGTGAGCGCGTTGGCGATATAGCGCAGGCGTTCGAGCCCGCGCAGCGCCGGCGACCAGTGGGTCGGGGTATCGCCATACAGACCCGCCAGGAACTCGACATGGGCGGGCCCGCGCAACACGGCCTGCAGTTCCTCGGCGTGGCGCTGCGCATCGCCTACCGTCCAGTCGGGCGGGATGCCGGCATGCACCATCGTCCAGTCCATGGCCTTGTCGCGGTGCATGAGCGGGCGATGCCGCAGCCAGTGCAGCAGTTCATCGCGCTCGGGCGCCTCGAGCACCTCGCGCAGGCCCGGCTTGGCCTTGTCGAGTGCGTCCCGGCGCTGGGCGAGCGCAAGCAGGCTCAGGTCGTGATTGCCGAGCACGGTAATGGCACGGTCGCCGAGTGCGCGCACGCGCCGCAGCACGCCGAGCGAATCCGGACCCCGATTGACCAGATCGCCCACGAACCAGAAGCTCGGGTCGTGGTGATCGGCGCGCAGCCGTTCGATCAGCCGGTCCAGCGCGCCGGCCGCGCCGTGAATGTCACCGATACAGAATATGGCCACGAAGCATGTCCTTGTTGCGAGGGCTTGCGAGTGTGCCGGCACCGAGCGGCTTCTCGTGGAGGCCGCGGGTAACGGCGGGGCACGCGTACGTTCGCATATAAGCGTGGTCCACGCGACGGCCGGCCTTGCCTCTAGCCGGCTTTATAACACGACCGAAATACCTGTCGCCGCGCATCTCCAGCGCTGGCAGCGGTGCTTCGGATCCGGGCTGCGGTCGGGTCATTGGCTCGGCCCGAAGATGGATTATTCAACAGGCGAGTTTTCGATGGCGTATAGAACAGCCGACGTCGTCAACTGTTTTGATGCCGGATTAATAGCTTGGCGCACCTAGGGTAGGATCTTAGTGCAGGGCGCGGTTTGCCATGCGCAGCGTGCATGTAGAGCGTTGGTCGCGCCAGCCGCAATCAATTCAAAAGGGTTTGTGCCGATACATGAACACAGGGGCGGGGTTTGCCCCATGTGCGGACCCTGCGGCCGCAAATCGAAAACGATCTCGAACTCGCCGATGCAATCCCGATGAGCTGTCGGTTGTCGGTATCCGAGGCGAGGCTAACGGGCTGAATCAAAAGGATGACGGTCTGCTAATGTGGGCTTCAATGCCAACTAGGGAAACCGGTGGCGGTGGTGCCAAGGGGGGCGGCGCGTGCGCGTACGATCGTGCATGCCTGAACAACGTCTTCGACTATGCCGGTCGGCGCGCGCGACGCGTTATGCAGGGTGGTCCTGGGTCCACCCGCTCACTGCGTCGGTGGGCGCTAGCAAAGAGTTGCCGGCGCGCTGGGGCTTCGCGCTCGCCAGCGGCCGAGTTTGGATTCGAGGGTGAACATAAGCATGAAGACCGCCGCGCCAAAACACAGCCAGGGTAAGCCCACGCCACCGGCCGCGCTCTATGCCCTGGCTGCGCTGTGCCTGATTCTGGCCGGCTATGCGGGCTTGCGCGCCGTGCAACTGACCAGCGCGGCGCGCGCCGATATGCTCGCACAAGCCGAGGCTGCAATCGTATCGGCGACCGCGGGGCATATCCGCCAGGACCGCGTGCCCACCCGCCTGATTGAGGCCACGCAAACGCTGCTGGCGGATCCGGGCCTGCGGTTGAACTATGTCACCGTTCGCAATGCCGGCGGCGCCACGCTGGTTTCGCGCGGCCGGTTTTCGAATCGTTTCGAGTTATTCGGCCCCGGCATCGCCCCGACACTGCGCGCCTGGGATTATCGTCTGGAATCCGCGCAGGCAACCTTGCGCTTGTCCGCGCCGGGCCAGGCCGGCGCGGTGGGATCGGCAGAGTTTGGCGTGAGCTGGTTTGCAGTACTCGGCCATGCCGGGATCGGGCTGGTTATCTGGGCTACCGTTTTGCTCGCCGGTCTAGTGGGCCTTGTCGGAGCCCTGGTAGCCGCCGGTGGCTCGCAGCGCGCCGCGGTCGAACCCGTGCAGAACGCACCGACGCCACCTCAGCAAACGAAGAAGCCCGCAGCGGGGGCGTCGCAAACGAATCGGCCTGGGTCACGCACGCCCTCGAGCCTGTTTCGACGCGGGGACAAGAAAAAGCGGGACGACGAGTTCGAGCCGATCGCGCCCGCGGCCCGGCCGTCGCAACCCGCGCCCGTGGGCGAGCCTGAGCCGGCGCCCAAACCGCCAGCAACGCCGCCGGCAACCACCGCTACGCCGGCGGATACGCAAGGGGCAGCGCAGCGACAAGCCACCGTGTCCGCTGCCCCAGCGCAGACCGCCGAGCCACCGCAGAGCGACGCTCGACGCGAGGCCTCGCGCCCGGCGGCGGCGCCGGCATCGAACGCGACGGCGTCAGTGCGCCCGCCGCCGGCCATTGCGCCGGCCGAAGCCGAGCTGCACGCGCCGCGTATGGACGCCGAGCCGCAGCTGGGGGATGCCACGCTGGATTTGCGTTTCTATCCGATCTGGCGCGACAGCGGTCGGGAAGTTCTGGCCGGCGCCTGTGCGGCCCTGGCCTGGCGGCGGCCCGATACACGGCTTGTCGACGCCGACACCCTGACGCGCCTGGCGGAGCAGAAAGGCGCGCTGCGGGCGTTCACGCAGTGGATCGCACGGCGGTTTTCGCTGTTGCACAGCAACTGGCGCACGCTTGAAATCAATACCGTGCCAATCGTATTACCGATCCCGAGCGCAATGCTGGCTTTCGCCGATGCCGAGGCGGTATGGCGGGATACGCTGCGCCGAACCGATCGCGATCCGAACGATCTGATCCTGCGTCTGACCAGCGCCCGTTCCCATCGTGGTGCGCACGCCTCGCTGCCGGTACGGCGCGCATTGACCTTGGCCGGCCATGACAAGCCGGTGCCGGCCGACTGCGACGTGGCCTGTATCGACCCGGCACAGGTCGGTTCGGATATGGAGGCCTGGTTTGAGCGGGTTGATCAGCTCAAGGCGCCGGTCCTGCTGGGGCCGCTGGCCGATCCGGAGCCGTTTGCGCGGTTGATCAATCACGAGCGGGTGCTCTGGTTTAGTGATGATGCCCAGGCGCTGTGTTCGCCGCGCGAGTTCGCGCGTCTGTTGACCCGTTGCTCTACCCGCCCGATCTAGGGCTGGTCAACGCAAACGAAATGGCCGGCCTCCCGACCGCGTGTGTCCAGAAATCCACCATGCCGCGTCGCGCGTCGCCAATTGGGCCTACCCGCCATCTGTGCTCCCGCCTTGCCTTGCGAATTTCTGCAAGGCAACGCAACGGTTGGCGTTAGCGTTTGCAGGCGCCAGGCGGGCCGGCCGTGCCTGTGCGGCTGCCTTCAATCCGCGCCGCTGCCGGCCTTGTCAGCGTGGGCACGATTGGCAAGACGGGCGAAATCGGCTGGCGCGAGCCGCTCGGGCCGCAGCATCGGATCGATATCGCAGGCGTCGATCGCATCGGCATCGAGAAAACCGCGTACCGCATTGCGCAGGGTCTTGCGGCGCTGGCTGAACGCGGCGGTTACCAGACGGTCGAACAACGCCGGATTGACGATTTCGAAGTCCGGGGCCCGAGGGGTGATGCGTACGACCGACGACATGACTTTCGGCGGCGGGTTGAAGGCGCCCGGCCCCACGTCGAACAACGCCTGGGCATGCGCACGCGCTGCCATCGACACGGTCAGTCGGCCATAGTCACGGCTGCCGGGCGAGGCGGTCATGCGATCCACCACTTCCTTTTGCAGCATGAAGTGCATGTCCACGATCGGCGCCGTGCTGCCCAGCAGCGTGAACAGCAGCGGCGACGAAATGTTGTAGGGCAGGTTGCCAACCAGGCGCAGCGGCCCGCGGCGTTTGGCCAGGGCCGCGTAGTCGATACGCAGCGCGTCGCCTGCGATCACTTCCAGACGCGGGTCTTGTGCGGCCCGGGCCTCGAGCTCGGCGATGAGGTCGCGGTCGATCTCGATGACGCTCAGCCGCTCGACCCGTGCGAGCAGAGGCGTGGTCAGGGCCCCCTGGCCGGGGCCGATTTCCACCAGGGCATCGTCGGTGGCCGGCGCGAGCATGCTCACGATACGGTCGATCACGCCGCGTTCGTGCAGGAAGTGCTGTCCAAATCGTTTCCGGGCCATGGCAGAGCTCTTTGAAGGCGGTCGGCGGACGCAGCGGCGTTGGTACGACGCTACGCGGCCGATTCTATCCAGCCGGCAGTGAACGGCGGCCGCGCCGCTGGCTGGGATGGGCGGCGTTGATCACCGAGTGTATGGCAACGAAACCGGCTTCATCGCGGCTCGCCCGGGCGGCGTCCGGCCGCGGCCATGCGCAGCGCGGTATCGATGGCCGCCTGCAGGCTGCCGCAATCCACTGCCTCGCTTCCGGCCAGCTCCAGGGCCGTACCGTGGTCTACCGAGGTTCGAACAATCGGCAGGCCCAGGCTGATGTTCACGGTGCGGCCAAAGCCCAGGTGCTTGATCACGGGCAGGCCCTGGTCGTGATACATCGCGACGACCGCATCCGCGCCGGCCAGCCGGTGCGGGGTGAATAGCGTATCCGCCGGCAGGGGGCCGACCAGATCGAGCCCGCGTGCGCGCTCGGCTTCGAGCACCGGCGTGATCACCTCGATCTCTTCGCGGCCGAGATAGCCGTTTTCGCCCGCATGCGGGTTCAGCCCGGCGACCAGCAGCCGTGGCTGCGCGATGCCGAAGCGCTCGCGCAGGCCTGTGTCGGTCACGCGCAGCGTATGGGTCAACGATTCGTGGGTGAGTGCCGCCGGCACGTGGGCCAGGGGGATGTGCACGCTGGCCAGGGCAACGCGCAGGGCGCCGTCGTCGGTGGCCAGCATCATCACCGGCTCGTCGCTGGCGCAGCGCTCGGCCAGATAGCCGGTATGGCCCGAAAACAGGATGCCCGCTTCGTTGATCACCGCCTTGTGCACCGGCCCGGTCACCATCCCTGCACAGCGCCCCTCCAGGCATATATCGACCGCGCGATCGAGGCAGTCGAGCACGTAGCGGGCATTGCCGGAATCCAGCGCGCCGGGGCGTGGCGTATTGGCGCAACGCAGCGGTTCGATGCCCAGCGTGCCGGCCGGCAGAGGCCGGGGCGGCGCGTCGTAGTCGATCGTTTCGAGCGTCAGCGCCAGTCCGAGCTGGGCGGCCCGGGCCTGGAGCAGGTCCGGATCAGCCACGGCGACCAGCTGGGCCGCCTGTTCATGCTGGGCAATCCGTACCGCCAGATCCGGGCCGATGCCCGCCGGCTCGCCGGGTGTGAAGGCCAGACGTGCGGTCGACGTCAACTTGACCTAGCCGCCGTTGCTGGACTGGTAGCCCGGCATGCGCACGTCGACATAGGCCTCGTCGCGCAGCTTGCGCAGCCACAGCTCGCCTTCCTCTACCGATTTCTGCTCGCCCAGGGTGCGCCGTACGCGGTCGCGGGCCGCTTCCCGGGTCTGATCGCGCTCGCGCCGATCGGTGACTTTCAGGATCTCGTAGCCTTCACGGGTCTGGAATACCGGGCTGACCTCGCCAGGCGACAGCGCCTCGAGCTGGCGCCGCGTGATCGGATCGAGCCGCTGCTGATCGGGCTGCACCCAGCCCAGGTCGCCGCCCTGATTGGCGGTCGCGCTGTCGTCGGAATATTCGCGCGCGAGCGCGGCGAAGTCGTCGCCGGCTTCGAGACGCTCACGAATCTGGCTGCCGAGCTCGCGGGTACGTTCGGCGTCGCGGATTTCGTTGGGCTTGAGCAGGATATGGCGGGTCTGTACCTCCTGCACCATGACCTTGGGCTGATTCTGGGCATCGCGCCCGCGCACGTCTTCGAGCTGCACCAGATGAAAGCCCTGGCTGTCGCGGAATACGTCGCTGGTTTCACCGGGCGATAGCGCAGGGACGATATCGCGGAACGTGCGCGACAGGTAGTTGCCCTGCATCCAGCCCATATCGCCGCCGTCGAGCGCGTTTTCGCCCTTGGAATAGGACGCTGCCGCGTCGGCGAAGTCGGTGTCGCCGTCGACGATCTGCTGGCGCAGCGCTTCGAGCTGGTCGCGGGTGGCTTCGATGGTGGCCGAATCGGCGCCCTCGCTGACCGGCAACAGGATATGGCGTACCCGATATTCGCGATCCTGGGCGTTACGCAGCGACTGGTTCTCCAGGTAGCGGTCGACGTCTTCGTCGCTCACCGAAACCTTGGACATCACTTCCTGACGGCGCAGCTTGCTGACCAACAGTTCTTCACGAACCTGCTCGCGCAGCTGGTCCATGGTCATGCTGTCGGCGGCCACCGCGCGCATGAACTGCTGCATGTCCATGTTGTTCTGCTGGGCGATACGGCCGATGCCGGCATCGATTTCCTGATCGCTTATCTCGATACCGCGCTCGCGTGCGCGCTGTACCTGCAGGCGCTGCATGATCAGCTGGTCGAGCACCTGCGAACGCAGGATATTGGGCGGCATCTGATCGGCACGCCCGCCGGCCCGGGCACGAATACGCGCCACCGCCTGGTTGAGCTCGCTTTCCAGGATCACGCCATCGCCGACCACGGCCACGATTTCGTCCAGGGTCTGGGCGTTAGGTTGCGTGGGCGCGGCATCGGCGCTGTCCGACGAGCGGCTCATCAACGAGTAGTCGTCGGGAAAGCCCAGGCTCTGTGCCGATGCCGACAGCGAGATGAACGCCAGCGGCGTGATGGCGAGCGCGAGGCCCGTAGCGAGGAGATATCTCATGGGAAGCGGATGGTATCAAAAGAGCTGCTCGAACTGCGGCCACGGTCGTTGTCGTCGTAGACGTCGTCGTCGACGAACGACTGTACGGTGTCACCGAACTGGCCGAGGCCGTTGAGTACGAACTGGAACATGATGGCGGTATCCATACTGCCGTCGTTGTTTGCTACATAGCGCCGCCAGGCCACACGCCCTGCCCAACAGCAGGAGGGGCGGTATTCGAAGCCGGCCAGCGTCTCTACGTTTTGACTCTCCTCGAGCGAGTAGTTCCAACGCCCGAGTACGTCCAGGTTTTCGGTAACCGGTGCGCGCAGGCCGACCGCGGTCTGTTCCAAGTCTTCATAGGCGCCGGATACCAGCGTCGTACGCGTGGTGTCGTCGTCGATACGGTCGACTTCGCGCAACGGCCGATAGTCGTTGTAACGCCGATAGCCCAGATCGAGCTGATAGCCGGCGTCGGTGCGATAGCTGGCGGTCGCGGTCGCGCGATTCACGCGGCTGTCGTCGGGATCGTACTGCACGGTGGTACGCGCGGTGATGTGCTCGGTCGGGCGCAGTTCCAGGCCGGCGACATAATCGGAGCCGCGATCGCCGTAGCCGACTTCGCCGCTGGCGGGCATGTTCACGCGCAGATCGCGAAAGCCGGTGACACGGCCGAAGTCGACCTTGGCCACGGTGCGCCCGCTCTGCGGCTCGATAAAGCGCGAAGACACGCCCAGCGTAAGCTGGTTGGCGTCGCCGATACGATCCGAGCCGACAAAACGGTTGTCCGAAAACAGGCGGTCGAAGTGCAGATCCGCCACGCCGGAGTCGAAGATCGGGATATCCGACTGATCCTCGTAACCGGTGTAGAGATACTGTGCGCGCGGCTCCAGCGTTTGTACCCAGCCGTCGTTGAAGCTGCGCGCGAAGCGCAGCCCGCTGCCGAAGGTGAACTGGGGAATATCGCGGGTGATGACATCGTCGCCGCCGGTATCCGCGGGGCTGAAGTTGTTGGCGTTGTCGAAATTGCGAAGCTGGTAGCGGGTCACGCGATAGGAGGCTTCGCTGTTGGCATACCAGCCGCCGCGATCCACGCCCCAGAGCAGGCGCGGGCGTGCTTCGGCGCGGTAGGCGTCGATATCGTCGTCGCGCTGGAAATTGCTGAATTCGGCGTCGAGGCCGGCACGCACGGGCGTGCTCGGGGTGAGCATTTCCAGGCGCGCCTGGGGCATGCGCTTGTAGGGCTCGTTACTGAACGCCCGATCGAGGTTGTCGTTGTCCTCGTCGTAGTCGTCGAGCGTCTGGAAATCCTGGGCCAGCAGGGTGAAGCGCAGCCCGGTGTCCACCGCGGTCAGGCGCACTGCCTGTTCGAGCTGTGAGGTCGAGGTGCCGGCGAGGTCGTTGCTGAGATCCTCGAAATACTGGTCGTCGCTCACACGGGTGTAGTTGGCTTCGATGCCCAGATGCGGCGTGAGCTGGCCGATGTGCTCGAAATGAAACAGCGCACGGTCGTCGTCGTATTCGTTGTCGCTGGGCAGATATTCGCCGTCGAATTCGCCGCGGTGGTGGGCGTAGAGATAGCGTAGCTGGCCACCGAGCTGTAAGCCGCGCTTGCCGAGCACCCGCGGCACGACGGTCGCGTCGTAGTTGGGTGCGAGGTTGAAGTAGTAGGGCACGGCCAGCTCGAAGCCGGAATCGCTGGTGCTGCCGATGGTCGGCGGCAGCACGCCGCTGTGGCGTTGGTTGTCGATCGGAAAATTCAGGTACGGCGAATAGAAGACCGGCACGCCATAGAAGCGCATGACGGTATCGAAGGCTTCGCCGCGTCCGCTGGTGCGATCTAGCTCGATACGGTTCGCCGAGAGCAGCCAGGCCTTGGTTTCACCGTCGCAGGTGGTGTAGTTGGCGTCGGTCAGCTCGAAACGCCCCGCGCCCAGCGCGTTCACCGTTGCCGCCTGGCCACGCCCGCCGTTGGTGAGGATCGAATAGTTGGCCTGGTTGAACTCGCCGGTTTCGTCGTTGACCAGCACGTCGCCGCTGTCGGCGGTGAGGAACACGCCGGGCCGATAATATTGCAGCCCGTCGCGTGCCTGGGCCCGGCCGCTCTTGCGGTCGTAGCGCACGAACGGCGCTTCCAGGGCCTGACCGTTGCGCTCGAGCCGGACGTTGCCGGTCGCCTCGGCCACTTCGTCCTGCAGGCTGGCCTCATCGGCCACGAGGGTGGAATCCGCGCTGGGCTCGGGCAGGGCGATCGGCGGGGTATCGACAGCGCACCCCATTTCGGCGGCAATGCTAGGCTTGGCCGCCAGCGCGCCGACACAGACAATCGACACGCCCAGCACGAGCGGTGTCACGGTCGGCAGGCGCAGTGCGAAACGGCCCCGCTGCAACGCCGACTGGCGCCGCAAACAGCCGATCTCTGAACGACCCGAACCGAAACGACCGGAACCGAAACGACAATAGTGAACAGCGATACGAATCACGGCGGGATGTCTCACCCTTGGACGTGGCGAAACGCGTGGCCCGGGCCACGGCGCGGCGCCGCAGAAAGCGGTTGTGTTCGCAAGCGAACCCCCAATGCGCTCCGATTATGCGCACCCGCTCGAATACCCGCAATAAAACAGGACGCGCCAAAGGCCGGGGAGCGAACTGCATGAACAGCACGCGCGATACCCGTCGTGAAGCACTCGAAGCCTGGGTCGCGCAGGAACTCGACGCCATGCCGAGCTGGACGGTCGCCTCGGCGGACGCGAGTTTCCGACGCTACTTCCGCGCCCGGGTGGGCGAGGGTGAGGCGGCAAACTGCTATATCGCAATGGATGCGCCGCCCGAGCGCGAGGACAACCCGGCGTTCGTACGCATTGCCGAACTCATGGCCGCGGCGGGCCTGAACGTGCCGCGGGTGCTGGCGGTCGACTACGAGCGCGGTTTCATGCTGCTGACCGATCTGGGCACACGCACCTTTCTCGACGTGCTCGATGCCGACAACGCCGACGCGCTGTTCGGCGCGGCCACCGGTGCGCTCATCGACTGGCAGCAGGCAAGCCAGCCCGGGGTGTTGCCGGACTATGACCGGGCCACGCTTGCTGCCGAGCTGGAATTGTTTCGCGACTGGTATCTGGCCCGCCATCTGCGCTACACGCCCACGGCCAGCGAGCAGGCCGATATCGATGCCGCGTTTACCTTCCTGCTCGATGAAATCTGTGCCCAGCCCCAGGTCTACGTGCATCGCGACTACATGCCGCGCAACCTCATGGTCAGCCACCCGCTGCCGGGCGTGCTCGATTTTCAGGATGCCCGTTACGGGCCGGTAACCTACGACCTGGCCAGCCTGTTTCGCGATGCCTTCATCAGTTGGCCGGCCGATCGTGTCGAGGGCTGGACACGCCACTACTGGGATGCCGCGCGTGAACGTCGTATTCCGGTTGGCGACGACTTCGCGACCTTCAAGCGCGACCTCGCACTCATGGGCGCACAGCGTCATCTCAAGGTGCTGGGCATCTTTGCGCGCATTGCCCACCGCGACGGCAAGCCACGCTATCTGGCCGATACGCCGCGCTTCGTGCGTTATCTGGAACCCGTGGTGGCCGAATACGAACCGTTGCAGGGGCTGGCCCCGCTGCTGGCGAAGTCCGCACCATGAGCGTGCCCATGAAAGCCATGATTCTGGCCGCCGGGCGCGGCGAGCGCCTGCGCCCGCTCACCGACGAAACGCCCAAGCCGTTGATCGAAGTCGGGACACGCTCGTTGATCGGTCATCACCTGCACGCGCTGGCGGCAGGCGGATTCGAAGACGTGGTGATCAACGTCGCCTATCGCGGCGAACAGATCGTGGCCGCGCTCGGTGACGGCAGCGCCTGGGGGCTGCGCCTGCACTACAGCCGTGAAACGCCCGGCGAACTGGATACCGGTGGCGGTATAAAGCGTGCCCTGCCGCTGCTGGGCGAGGCCCCGTTTGCCCTGATCAGCGCCGACGTGTTCACCGACTACGACTATGCACGTCTGCACGAACGCCGCGATGCCGATGCCCACTGCGTGCTGGTCGAAAACCCCGAACACCATGCACAGGGCGATTTCGGCCTCGTCGATGGCCGGCTGGTCGATCGCGAGCCGCGTTTGACCTATGCCGGTATCGGCGTATTCGATCCGCAACGATTCGCAAGCCGCGATACGCAACGCTTTGCGCTGTCCGTGGTCATACGTGAGGCATTGGGCCAGGGACGGGCCAGCGGCGAGCAGCATCGCGGCGAATGGATCGACGTCGGTCGGCCCAGCGCGCTCGAGGCCGCCCGCCATGCGGCCGTGCGTGGCTGATACCGAAAGCGCTGTTAGAATCCCGGGCCTGTCGAGCCGGCCGTGGCGGCCGAACGCGGCAGGCGCACCGTCAAGACAATGGAGAAGCCGCATGCCGGCGAGTATGTCGAACCTTCTGATCCGGGCACTTTTTGCCGGGCTCGTGATCCTCGCGAGTGCGGGCTGTGCATCGAACGCGGTAGTCGCGCCAAGCGCGCCTGACGAAAGCGTACTGGCGCCGGCCGAACAGGCGCTGGCCAAGGCACGCGCGGCGGATGCCGATACCTTTGCGCCGCGTGCGGTCGATGCCTCGCGACGCCGTATCGCTACCGCTCGCGATATTCTCTACAGCGCGGCGCGTGCCAATCGCGAACTCAGCGACACCGAGCGTGACCGGGTCGAGGCGCTGGTGGCAGCCGCCGAACTGGATGCCCGCTCGGCGCTGACCCAGACCCAGGCGAAGGCGGTACAGACCAAGCTGGCCGAGCTGCAGGGGCAACTCGATGGCTCTGCTGCGGCCGCCACGGAGGGCGAACGATGAACAAATCCTGGATGATCGCGCTCGGCCTGGCGCCCTTCATTGCCGGCTGTTCGGTATTCGAAAGCAACGTGGTGCCGCCGAGCCCGGCGCTTACCGGCATCAACGCACAGAACGCCGCGCTACAAAGCCAGGTCAAGCGCGTGCAGGATGGCGAGGCGCGTTTCGCCCCGCTGGACAACGCGCGCGAAGCGCTCGCCGCGGCCGAAGCCCAGGCCGATGTCGAGCAATACGCGGCCAACGAGCTGGCCGGGGCGCGTAGCGCACTGGAGGAGGCCGAGCAGGGCTGGCAGGCGCTGGCCAACAAGCAGCGCCCGGCCAATGCCAAGCTGGTAGCGGTAGCCGAACAGGCCCACCGGGCCCAGCGGCTGGCAGAAATCGCGCGCTATACCGCGGTACGCGAAATCAATCTCGAACAGCTGATCGCGGTCAACGACGAACTCAAGGCGCGCGGCGATCAAGCGGCGCCCGCCGCGGGCAGCAGGCCGGCCGCCGGCGCGGTTCAGCCGGTATCGCCGGCCGATCGCAAACTGGTGGGTCAGCAGGTGGTGCCGGACCGCTTTGGCGACGTGTCGTTCGAAACCGGCACCGCGCGCATGAAGGCTGAGTCCCAAACCACGGTGCGCCAGCTTGCCGATCTGCTCAAGGCACATCCGACCGTGGGCGTGGCAATTTTCGGCCATACCGACAGCGTCGGCCCGTCGCCGGAATCCATCGACCGGTTCGTGGCGGCCAACCCCGGCCTGGACGAGCAGGCCCCGACCCGCGAAGACAAGGTGCGCGCCTTCAACCTCGCGCTGTCGGCCGCGCGGGCACGGGCCGTGGCGCAGCAGCTGGTGGAAAACGGCATTCCGGCGCGGCGTATTGGCGCCCGTGGTTTCGGTGATACCCAGCCGGTGGCCTCCAACGATACGGCCGAGGGGCGGCGTGCCAATCGTCGTATTGAAGCCGTGATCGTGCCGGGCCCCGACAGCCCCGAAGCCCGCAGCGCACGCGCGGGCGCATAGCCGTCGGTTGTGCCGGCGCACGCACCGCGCGTGCGCCTGCTGGCAGGCTATTGCAGGCTGCGGATCACGCCGACCGCGATACCTTCCAGCGCCAGCGATTCGCGTTCGGTGTCGACCACGATATCGGCATAGTCCGGATTCTCGGCCTGCAGACGTGCGGTCTGGCCATCGCGGGCAAACCGTTTGACCGTGACCTCATCATCGACCCGGAACACGGCTACCTGGCCGTTGCGCACTTCGCTGGCCTGGGAGACGGCCAGCAGGTCGCCGTCGAAAATGCCGACGCCGATCATGCTGTCGCCGCTGACGCGAAGCAGATAATCCGGTCGGCGCGAAAACAGCCCTGCATCGACCTCGCAATGGCGCTCCACATGTTCGACGGCGAGCAGCGGCGCGCCCGCGGCGACACGACCGATCACCGCAAGGTTGAGCGTATGCGCAGCGGCAACGTCGTCGGGCTCGGGCGCGTCGTCGGTCGAGGTCAGTCGAATCCCCCGACTCAGGCGGGCATTGAGCTCGATAAAGCCCTTGCGTTCGAGCGTGCGCAGATGCGCCTGGGCCGCGTTCGCCGAGGCAAAGCCAAGGGCTTCGGCAATCTCGGCGCGGGTGGGCGGCGTATGCCGTTCGGCGATCGTGTCGCGAATAAACGCATAAACGCGACGCTGTTTTTCGGTGAGCTCGTTCATCGTGTAAGGATATCCAGTAACTCGGCCTGCGCGCAACGCGGTCGCGGTAATGCGGCGCGTTTGACGCGCTGCAACACGAGCGTTAGTCTATATTGATGCTGCAACGCAGCAAATGAAAAGAAACTAATTGTGAGAGGGCCAGACATGAAGATTCAGGAAATCGTTTCGGACGTACGCAATCGCGTTGGAACCGTCGGACGCAACTATCAGGATGCGTTCAAGGCCTATTTCGATGCACAGCGCCAGGCCGTAGGCGTCGTGACCAAGAATGGCCAGACGCTGGCCAATACCGAGATCGGCGCGGCGAAAAACGTCTTCGCTGCAGCCAAGGCGAGCTTCGAGAAAGCACGCAAGGACGGTGTGCGAAAGGTTGCCAACAACCCGCAGGCCTATGTCCCGAACGGCCGCGACCAGATCGTGTCGGCCTACAAGGACACCATCGACCTGCTGGTGCAGACCACCAACGAGCTGAGCAAGGTTGTAACCAGCGGTTATAAGTCCGTGCTCGGCAAGCTCTCTGGTGAGACGAAGAAAGCGTCTTCCACCCGCAAGCGAGCGGCCTCGACCAGCCGCAGCACAGCGAGCAGCAAGAAGAGCACGTCGGCTGCCAGCGCCAAAACCGGCGCGAGCAAGACCACGGCCGCCAAGCGCAAGACGGCGTCCACGCGCAAGAGCACGGCGAACGGGTCCACCGCCAAGGCGGCTGCCGGTACGGCCACCACGCGCAAGCGCAGCACGGCCAAGAAGGCGAGCGCACCCGCGCCGTCGGATGCATCGCAGGCGACGCCCGGCAGCACCGATAGCAGCGCTTCGTAAATCGACGCCGCATAAGCAGGCGCCCGCGAGGCGCAACGAAAAAGCCCGGCTCCGGCCGGGCTTTTTTTGCGCGGTCTAGCTGTGGTTACGCAGGTAGGGGCCGGAGAACGTCGAGCCGCAGACCCCGTTCTTATCGCCCTCAATACATACAGTAGGCGCAATGATTGCGACTCGGTGAGGAGTCGGCTGAATCAGCGACGATAGAGCAGGGTTCCCGCGGCTTGCCCGCGGGATGCGCTCGCTGATGTCAGCCGGACTTCGAATCGAGCGAAGGCTCAGCTGGCGGGCTGATCCTTGTCGTGTTCGATCATCGCATAAGCCGAGTGATTGTGGATCGATGAGGAGTCGGCTGATTCAGCGACGTCAGAGCAGGGTTCCCGCGGCTTGCCCGCGGGATGCGCTCGCTGATGTCAGCCGGAC
>NZ_CAXGSH010000066.1:0-22445 GCF_964012375.1 uncultured Salinisphaera sp. | reverse complement strand
GGGTAGCCGATACGCCTGAGCCGGGCACAGACAGCGCGCCAGGCCGCAACCACGGCATCCGTATCTGTAACACGCCGCCCGCGCCAGGCGATACCGACCGACACCAGCGCCAGCAGTGCGACCACGCCGGCGGTCAACGCCAGCAGCGGCTTGCCCCAGCCGCCGCCCAGGCCGAGCAGATCCAGCATGCGCTGCTGCAGCTGCGGGCCATAGGCCAGAAACCAGCGGTTCCAGCCGGCATTGATGCCGTCCCAGAGCATTTGTACGCGATACCAGGCATCGCCGCTGGCGCGGGCCATGTAAGGCAGCGACGCGCGATCGTCGATGGAAGCCGCCACGCCTGCTTCGATACGCCCCGGTGCGACCGCAGCGGTAGGGTCGACCCGAACCCAGCCGCGCCCGGCCAGCCAGACTTCGGCCCAGGCATGCGCATCGGAATTGCGTACCAGCCAGTAATCGCCGACCGTCGCTCTTTCGGCGCCCTGATAGCCGGTAACCACCCGGGCCGGCACGCCGGCGGCGCGCATCAGAAAGGTGAACGCGCCGGCGTAGTGTTCGCAAAAGCCGGCCAGGGTCTCGAACAGGAAATCGTCCACGCTGGCCTCGTCGCGGGTGGCCGGCGGGCTGAGCGTATAGCGATAGGGCTGTTGGCGAAAACGCCGTAATGCTGCGTCGACGATCTCGGCCGGCTCGCGGTAGCGTGCATGCCAGCGCCTGGCCAACTCGCGTGCCCGCGGGTTGCCTTCGACCGGCAACAGCAGCGCACGGCGACGCGAGCGCGCATCCAGCTCGCGATCGAGCACGCCGCCGACGATGGATGTCGCGCGATAGCGCATGCGCTCGTTGACGTCGTCCTTCGCGGTAAGCGTTGCCCCGGCGTCGAGCCGGCTTGCCGTGTCGGCTGCCAGCGGTACATCGAGGGCGATCAGCCAGTCGTGGCGGGTCGGCTCCAGGGTTATATCCACGGCCTGGCGGCTACCGCTGCCGGGCGCGAGCCGGGCCGGGGGCAGGCGCCGGTCGGCATCGTTGCGCGACCAGGTACGCCCGTCGAAGTCCCAGAGCACCGGCCCGCGCCAGTAGCGCTGTGCCGGCGGCACGGGCCCGTCGACAAACCGAACGCGCAGGGCCACCCCGCCATCCAGCGCAAGATTGGTCAGGCTGCCCGGCGACATGCTCTCGGACAGGCCGGTACGGGCCTGGGCGCCGGCATCCGAGGGCAGGCCCCAGATAGGCCCCGGAATACGCGGAAACAACACGAACAACAGCACCGCGACGGGCAGCGCCTGGGCCAGCAGCTTTGCGCTTTCGCCCAGGGTCGAACGCGGCGTGCCGGCACTGGCCACGTCGACGAAAGCGGCGACCAGCACCCAGCTGCCGACCACCAGATACAGGGCCATCGCCAGGCTCTGCGAAAACAGAAACTGGGTCGCCAGCAGAAAACAGGTCAACGACAGAAACACCATCGCATCGCGATGGGTTCGGATCTCGCAAAGCTTGAGGGCGAGTAGCAGCACCAGCAGCGACACGCCGGCTTCCTGGCCGTTCACCCGTCCGAAGCCGGCGAACACGGCACCGAAGGCGGCCGCGGCAAGCACGAACCGTAGCCAGCGACCGGGCAGCGGCCATTCGCGCAGAGCGCCCACGAACTGCCAGGCCATGATCGGCACGGCCAGCGCGAGTACCCAGATCGGCAGATGCAGGGCGTGTGGAATTGCCACCAGGCTCAAGCAGACCACCAGCCGCAGCCGCTGGCCGGCATCCGGTGCGTTGGAGAACTCGGCTGCGGCCGTGGTGGCTGACCGGCTCATGCCAGGGCCAGCGCGCGCAGGCAGGCCAGCCGATGGGCCGGGCCTTGATCGGGGCCGAGCCGCTGTGCGTTCACCTGCAGGCCATAGGCAATGCCGCTGCGTTCGGCGACCACCACCCAGCGGGCAAGCTGGGATAGCCGCCCCTCGCGATCGGTCGTGCCGAGACGGTCTTCATCGAGCCAAACGGCTTCACTCTGGCGGTCGGCGTATTCGCGCATGCGCAGATCGTCGCTGCGTGCGCTGGCCTTCCAGTCGATATGACGCGGTGAATCGCCGGGCACGTAGTCGCGATGGCCCAGGAACTCGTCCGTGCCCCTGCGGGCCAACTGTCGAGTCGAGCGGGTGTCGCCCGCGCCGCGCGGCAGCCGGTCATGGCCGGCGCAGCGCGGATAGACCAGCACCTGGGTATTCGGCTGCAGCCAGGTCCAGGCCCGGAACAGCCCGACCGGATAGATGCTTTCGATACGCAGGCGCGGACAGGGGCAGCGCCCGCGTGCGTCGGTGACCTGTTCGATCGTCACCATCCGGCTTTCGCCGGGGCCGATATCGAGCTGGCCGGTCGCGCCGCGACCGTCGGCGCTGACCCGCAGCGCGCGGCGGCGGCGCCCGCCGGTGGCATCGAGGCTGAGCTCGAATGCCAGCGTATCGCCGGCGAACACCGGTGCGGCATGGATAGCCTGCAGACGCAGGCCCACCAGATTGGCATGGGCATGGTGCATGGACACCAGGGCCACGGCGGCCAGCCAGAACGTCAGCGCAAAGGCGAGGCTGTTGCTGTAGTTGGTCGCGCCCAGCAGCATGACCAGCAGCAGCACGGCGAACACCACGCCGTTGCGCGTGGGCAGGATATACACCCGCCGTCGCGACACCCGCAGCGGCAGGCCGCGCGGTGGATTGCGTCGCTCTATGAAGCGCGTGCGTAGCGTGCGCGCATGACGGCGAAGCGCGGCCATGTTCAGATCTTGCCGCGCCAGGTCCAAGCCCAAAAGTCTGCGACGCCCGTCACGCGCTAGATGACCCCGACCTGCTCGCGCATCAGCGTGGAGGCACGGCCTTCTGCGGCATCGCTGCGGGTCAGGCGATGATCGACCACCGCGGGCAATACCGCCTGAATATCTTCCGGCATGACGTAATCGCGGGCGTCCTGCAGCGCCCAGGCCTGGGCGGCACGCCGCAGTGCGAGCCCCGCGCGCGGCGACAGGCCCTGTTCGAACACCCCGCGGCGTCGGCTGAACTCGATCAGCTCGAGCAGATAATCGAGAACCGCGTCGCGGGTATGCACCGCACGGACCGCGGCCTGCCAGACGCCGAGCTGGGTGGCATCGGCCACGGGCGCGATCGCGGCGGTGCTGTCGCGTTCGCCGGCCAGCAGACGGCGTTCGGCGGTGCGCGGCGGGTAGCCCACTTCGATACGCATCAGGAAACGGTCGAGCTGGCTGTCGGGCAGCGCGAACGTACCGCTCTGGTCGAGCGGGTTCTGGGTGGCGATGACGTTGAACGGCTGCGGCAAGGCCCGGGTACGCCCTTCGATGGTGACCTGGCGTTCGGCCATGGCCTCGAGCAGCGCGCTTTGCGTACGCGGACTGGCACGGTTGATTTCGTCGGCCAGCACGAGCTGGGCAAAGATCGGCCCGGCGTTGAAGGTGAAGGCCGCCTCGCCGCGGTCGTAGACCGAGACACCCAGAATATCGCTGGGCATCAGATCGCTGGTGAACTGGATACGCGCAAAGCGCAACCCCAGCGCGTCGGCCAGGCCGTGGGCGAGGGTGGTCTTGCCCACCCCCGGCACGTCTTCGATGAGCAGATGGCCGTCGGCCAGCAGGCAGGCCAGGGCCAGGCGAATACGATCGTCCTTGCCAAATACCCGGGTGGCGACCGCGCTGCGCACGTCGGCGAGCCGGCGGGCGATATCGGCGCTCTGGAGCGGAGCGGGCGCAGGTTGGGCGGCGTCGGCTGGTGCAGTCGGCGGCATGGGCGAACAGAGCTCGAAAAGGCGCAATAAAATTTAGACTACCGAATAAGCGCGCATCGCGACACGATTGCCAGGCGCCGCGGCGTTCTTCAATCGGTTACGCGCGCGGTCGAGGCTGCGATGCGGGCGGTGCCGGGAAATCCAATCAACAGACTGTCCGCAAATGAACGCTAAGAACGCTAACAGGGCAGAAGCTCAGTAGAGGCGCGGACATGCGTCGGGCGCTGCACGGCTTGTACTGCTCAATGGCGCTTCTCGGCCGGCTCCGTCGACTGTTCGTGCCTCGAACCCGCTACTGCGCGAAAGCCCAACCGCATCTGCGCGAATCTGCGAAAAGTCTTGTCGCGCGAGAACGAAGCCACGCGGCACGCGAGGCCAGAGCTAGATCGACTGCCAAGACTTGTGGGCCTGCGCGTTTCGCAGCGCAGGCTCAGTCGCGGCCGTCGTTTTCGTCGTTGCGCGTATCGGTGCTCTTGCGTTCGTAGTCGCCTTCAATCACCGACTGCGGCGTACGCGACGACGTGCCGCTGCCGCGCCCGGCATAGCGCTCGTTCGCGCCTGCGCCGGCCGGGGTCATGATCACCACCCGGGAGACCAGGCGTCGTGCGATCTGCTGGCGCAGGCCGGGCACGAGCAGCACGAAACCCAGGGCATCGGAGATGAAGCCGGGCGTGAGCAGCATGAAGCCCGCCAGCAGCAGGGCGGCTCCGTCGAGCATGGGTAGGGCCGGCATTTCGCCGCGTGCCTGCGATTCGCGAATACGCGCGAGCACGGTCAGGCCCTGGCGACGTACCAGCTGGCTGCCGATTACGGCCGTGAGGATCACCAGCGCGATGGTCGGGAAGAAGCCGATCACGCCGCCAATCTTGATGAGCAGGAACAGCTCGATGATGGGCAGCGCTATAAACAGGATCAGAAGTCGCAAGGCCATGGAATATCTCCGTTAGGCGGCTAGAGTGCCGCGATGCGCGCGCGTTGTTCCGCCAGCTCGCTGGCCTCGCGTTCGACGCTGGCCTGCTGTTCGCGGGCCTTGGCCACGACATCGGCCGGTGCCTTGGCCACGAACGATTCGCTGGCCAGACGGCCACGAATGCCGGCGAGGTCTTTTTCCAGCTTGGCGAGCCGCTTGTCCAGACGGGCCAGTTCCGCCTCCTTGTCGATCAGACCGGCGAGCGGTACGCGAAGTTGCATGTCGCCGACCAGTGCGGTGGCGGAATCGGGCGCGTCTTCGACCGTGATTTCGTCGATCGACTCCACGCGGGCGAGAAAATCGATTGCCGCGCGATGGTCGGACAGACGCTGGCGATCGCTGTCGCTGGCATTGGCGACCATCACCGGCATGGGCTGGCTGGGCGCGATATCCATTTCCCCGCGAATGGTGCGCAGGCCGGCGATCACGTCGCGCAGCCAGTCGATTTCGGCTTCGGCGACGGCGTCGATACGGGCGTCGTCGGCACGCGGGAATGGCTGTACGGAAATGCTCTCGCCGTTGCTGGCCAGCGCTTGGCCACGGGCCAGCGGAGCCACGCGCTGCCAGATCTCTTCGGTGATGAACGGCATCAGCGGATGCGCCAGACGCAGCGTGGCTTCCAGTGTACGCAGCAGGGTACGGCGCGTGCCGGCCTTGGCCGCATCGCTGGCATCGCCGGACAGAACCGGCTTGATCAGCTCGAGATACCAGTCACAGAAGTAGTGCCAGATGAAATCGTGGATCGCCTTGGCGGCGAGATCGAAACGATACTGGTCGAACTGGGTCGCGACTTCGCGCTCGACGCGCTGCAGGCGCGATACGATCCAACGGTCGGCCTGGGAGAGTTCCACGGCGTCGTCGGCCGCCGGCGTGTAGTCCTCCGGAATCTGCATCAGCGTGAAGCGCGCGGCGTTCCAGAGCTTGTTGCAGAAGTTGCGATAGCCCTCGACACGGCCCAGATCGAAACGGATATCGCGGCCGGGCGAGGCCAGGGCAGCAAAGGTAAAGCGCAGTGCGTCCGTGCCGTGGGCAGCGATGCCGTCGGGGAAGGCCTTGCGGGTGGCTTTTTCGATGGCGCGGGCTTTCTGCGGCTGCATCATGTTCGCGGTGCGCTTGGTCACCAGCGATTCCAGATCGATGCCGTCGATCAGATCGATCGGGTCGAGCACGTTGCCCTTGGACTTGGACATCTTGGCGCCGTCCGAGTCGCGCACGAGCCCGTGCACATAGACTTCGCGAAACGGCACGTCGTCCATGAATTCCAGGCCCATCATGATCATCCGGGCGACCCAGAAGAAGATGATATCGAAGCCGGTCACCAGCACGGAGGTCGGGTAGAACGTCTCCAGTGCCTTCGTCTTCTCGGGCCAGCCGAGGGTAGAGAACGGCCACAGACCGGAGGAGAACCAGGTATCGAGCACGTCCTCGTCCTGGGTCAGCGTCACCTCGGAGCCCAGACCGTGCTTTTCGCGCACCTCGGCTTCGGATTTGCCGACATAGATATGGCCGTCGGCGTCATACCAGGCCGGGATGCGGTGTCCCCACCAAAGCTGACGCGAGATGCACCAGTCCTGGATATTGCGCATCCATTCGTAGTAGGTCTTGTCCCAGTTGGACGGCACGAACTTGATGCGCCCGGTTTCAACGGCTTCGATCGCTGGCTTGGCCAGCGTCTTGGCGTCCACGAACCACTGGTTGGTGAGCATCGGCTCGATCACGTCGCCGGAGCGATCGCCGTAGGGCTGCATGATGGCCTTGTCCTCGACCGCGATCATCAGGCCTTCGCTGTCGATGGCCTCGACGATCTGGCGGCGCGCTTCATAGCGATCGAGCCCGCGATAGTCGTCCGGCACCAGGTTGATCGCATCCACGTCCACCGCGTTCGGCGTCTCGCCGCGGACCACGATCTCGGCCGCGCGGGCGGCCGCCTGCTCGTAGGCTTCGCCGTCGACGCGCAGCGCCGCCTTGCTGTCCATCAACCGATACATCGGGATGGCGTTGCGCTTTGCGACTTCATAGTCGTTGAAGTCGTGTGCGCCGGTGATCTTGACCGCGCCGGAGCCGAAGTCCGGGTCCGGATATTCGTCGGTAATGATCGGAATCAGACGCCGCTGGGCCTTCGGGCCGACCGGAATCTCGCAGCGCAGGCCGACGATGGGCGCATAGCGCGAATCGTCCGGGTGCACGGCGATTGCGCCGTCGCCGAGCATGGTTTCCGGGCGGGTGGTGGCGATCGAAATATAGTCGCGGGTTTCGCGGAAGGTTTCGTTGCCGTCCTCGTCCGTCTCCACGTATTCGTAGGTGGCGCCGTTTTCGAGCGGATACTTGAAGTGCCACATATGCCCGGCGACTTCGGCGTTCTCCACTTCGAGATCGGACACGGCCGTGTCCAGAACCGGGTCCCAGTTCACCAGCCGCTGACCGCGATAGATCAGGCCTTTGTCGTAGAGCGCGACAAAGGTATCGCGCACCGCCTCGGACAGCCCGTCGTCCATGGTGAAGCGTTCGCGCGACCAGTCCACCGAGGTGCCCAGCCGGCGCATCTGGCGGGTGATATGCCCGCCGGATTCGGCTTTCCAGTCCCAGATACGGTCGGTAAAGGCCGCGCGGCCCAGCGCATGGCGCGATTCGCCCTGAGCCTCGACCTTGCGTTCGACCAGCATCTGCGTGGCAATACCGGCATGGTCGGTGCCCGGCTGCCAGAGCGTGGGATCGCCGAGCATGCGGTGATAGCGGGTCAGCGCATCCATGAGCGTGTGCTGGAAGGCATGGCCCATATGCAGGCTGCCGGTGACGTTCGGCGGCGGGAGCATGATGCAGTAGGGGTCGCCCGGGGCATCGTAATCGGGCGCGAAATAGCCGCGCTCTTCCCAGACGGGGTACCAGCGTGCCTCGATGGTATGGGGGTCGAAGGTCTTGTCCAGCTCTGCCATCCCAAAAGCCTTTAGCCCGCTATCCGGGCCGGTCGTTCGTTAGTTTAAAAAATCGCTAGCCCGCGGCGATCTTGTGCGTGGTCAGGGCGTAGCCGCGATCCTTGTAGAAACGATACCGCGTGCGCGCGCTATCGACATCGGTCGGCGCCACGATTTCGTTGTGGCGGGCAAAGCGCGAGAAGAAACGGCCGACGTCGCCGCCGAGATTGATCAGCATATCGTCGAAGCCCGGTGGCGGCTCGCCGCAGCCGATGACCACCGGCGTCAGATCGTCGTCGGCTTCCAGCGCGGCCATTTTCGCATGCGGCACGAAGCTGCCCTGGCGAAAGACCCAGAGCAGGGCGTCGAGCGTGTCGGCAGCGGCCTCGTCGGCGACATGCAGATACACCCGGTGCCCGTTTTCGTGTGCCTTTTCGGTCAGGCGGCAGGCAAAACGTGCACTGGCATCCTCTGCCTCGTCTTCCAGAATATAGAAGAAGACCTCGGTCACTGAACAACCTCTGCTGGCGTCAACCCGGCATCGCGCGGCCGGCCCTGCCCCGCAACGCGGGGACAGGCCGGTTTACGGCGGCCCGGGCGCGCATGGCTGCCGTTCGTGTGCAGACACACGCAGCCGTCAGCCGCCTTGCACCCGGGCTCGTCGTGGGCGAGGCGCCGCGATCAGGCGTTGCCCGCGTTGGCACGCTCGATGAGATATTGCACAAGCAGGCCCACCGGGCGGCCGGTCGCACCTTTCTCCTTGCCCGATTTCCAGGCCACGCCCGCAATGTCGAGATGCGCCCAGCGCAGCTTGCGCGCAAAGCGGTGCAGAAAGCTCGCGGCGGTGATGGAGCCGGCCTGCTTGCCGCCCACGTTGGCCATGTCGGCAAAGTTGGAATCCAGCTGCGACTGGTAGTCCTCCCATAGCGGCATCGGCCAGGCGCGATCGCCGACCAGTTCGCCGGCATCGCGCAGACTGCGCCGCAGCGGGCTGTTGTTGGACCACAGGCCGGCAGCGTGGGCGCCCAGAGCGATCACACAGGCGCCGGTAAGGGTGGCCATATCCACCACGGCGTCCGGCTGGTAGTTGCGCTCGACGTACGTCAGCGCGTCGGCCAGTGCCAGACGGCCTTCGGCGTCGGTGTTGAGAATCTCGATGGTCTGGCCGGACATGCTGGTGAGGATGTCGCCGGGCTTGTAGGCATTGCCATCGGGCAGGTTTTCTGTGGCCGGAACCACGCCCACCACATTGATCGGCAGGCCCAGTTCGGCCGCGGCCTGAACCGCGCCGAATACGCTCGCCGCACCGCCCATGTCGTATTTCATCTCGTCCATGGCGGCGCCGGGCTTGAGGCTGATGCCGCCGGCATCGAACGTCACGCCCTTGCCCACCAGCACGATCGGCTTGCTGTTCTTGGGCCCGGCCATGTATTCCATGACGATGAGCTTGGCCGGCTGGCGCGAACCGCGAGATACGCCCAGCAGCGCGCCCATGCCCAGCGATTCCATATCGGATTCTTCGAGCACGTTGGTTTTGATCGTGCTCTGCGCGTCGGCCAGAGCCACGGCCTGTTCGGCCAGATAGGTCGGCGTACAGATATTGCCCGGCATGTTGCCGAGATCCTTGGCGAACTTGACGCCGTTGGCGGTCGCCACGCCTTCGTCGACGCCGCGTTCGGCGGCCGGCAGATCCGAGCGTCGCGGCACCTGGAAGACGATGCGCGCCAGCTTGCGGCTGTGTTTTTCGTAATCCGGGCCGCGGCAGGCTTCAAAGCGATAGAACACGTCTTCGAAGGTGAGCAGGGCCTGTTTGACCTGCCAGCCAAAATCGTCGCGGCCCTTGACGTTGAGTTCGGTCAGGTAGATCGCGGCATCGACGCCGCCCATCGTATCGAGCTCCTTGGCCGCGGCCTCGCAGGCCTGGCGGTAGACGCGGGCATTGAAGTCGCGTTCCTTGCCGCAGCCGACCAACAGGATACGATCGCAGAACAGATCGTCCAGGCCGTGCAGCAACGTGGTCTGGCCGAGCTTGCCGTCCATGTCGCCACGACGCATCACGGATGCGATCAATCCGCCGCTGGCCTCGTCGAGGGCCTCGGCTTGCGTTGAAGGCTTGCGGCGATCGAAGATACCGACGACCACGCAGCCGACACGCTGCTTTTCCGGGCTGCCACTTTTGACGAGATATTCCATGCACTACTCCTGCAAAGCTGTTGACTCAGGCTGCGCAAAGCGTCTGCGGCGCATGCTCTTTACAGGCATGTGCGACCGCCGCGCTCTATCGCTCGGTAATCGGATGGCCGCGCAGTTTACAGAAAGCGGCGAAAATATCATCCCCACGCGAGTGACGACCTCTAATACTAAACTATTCGGCGTGTCGAGCTGTTCCAGTTTGTCATGATAGGCATTATCTTTCGTTATTTGTTCGCCGAGGTCGGCCGTACGTGGCTGGTGGTAGCCGGCGTGCTGGTATTTCTGACCCTCGGCCTGGGTTTTGCTCGCTTTATCGCCGACGCCGCCGCGGGCGAATTGCCCGTGAACACGGTGCTAGAGCTGGCCGTTTTCAAACTCGTCGAAAATCTCGAAATCGTTTTGCCGGTGTCGATGTTGCTCGGCGTGTTGCTGACCTTCGGGCGGCTTTGTCGGGACAACGAATTGGCCGCGCTGTTCGCGGGCGGGGCCGGTTTGAGCACGGTTTATAAGCCGTTCGTAGCGCTCGCGCTTGCTGTGGCCACTTTCTCGGGCGTGATGTCGGTTATTGCCGCGCCGCATGCCGAGCGCGCGCTGGCGCGGGTAGGGGCCGAAGGCGCGACCACCGTTCTCCAGACGCTCGAGCCGGGGCGTTTTCGAACCTTTCTCGACGGCGACGCGGTGTTCTACGCTGAAAGCCGGGACGCAGACGACAACCTGCGCGACGTATTCATTCGCGTCGTGCGCGAATCCAGCCAGGGCACGCCTACGCAGACCATCGTCACCGCCGATCGCGCGCGTCAGCAGGTCGACGATGACAGCGGTGCGATCACCCTGATCCTGGATAACGGCTGGCGCTACGAAGGCAATCCCGGCGAGGCAAACTATCGGGTAATCCAGTTCGCCGAACACGGCGTGCAACTGTCGCCGCCGACCGGCAGCGCGAGCGACAAAGTAGCGACTCGATCGACGCTATCGCTGATCGAAAGCGATGACCCGGAAGCGGCTGCGGAATGGCAGAAGCGCCTTTCCGTACCGCTGTCGGTGCTCATTCTCACGCTGATCGCGATGCCGCTGGGCCGGGTGCCGCCGCGGGCCGGACGCTATGGCCGTGTGATTGCCGGCGTGCTGGTCTATGTAATTTATATCAATGCCGTGCATCTGGCCGCGGTCGCGATCGAGGATCGCACCATACCCGCGGTGATCGGCGTCTGGTGGGTGCATTTGATCGCGCTGGCGGTAGCCCTGGCCATGCTTGCGCGCGAGCAGGGCGTTTTCGCTCGGCGTCGTGCCGCGAGGGGAGCAAGCGCATGAAGCTGATCGACCGCTATATCAGCCGCACCATCCTGGTTGCGACCGCTGTGGTTGCCATCGTGGTAAGCGCGCTGGTGGCGCTGTCCACGTTCATCGGCGAGGCCGACAATATCGGCGAGGGCAATTTCGGGATCGTTCAGGTTATCGTCTATACGTTGCTCAAGATGCCCGGCCATCTATACTTGGTCATGCCGGTAGTGGCGCTGCTGGGATCGCTGTTGGCACTGGGCGCGCTGGCGGCCGGCAGCGAGCTGATCGTGGTGCGGGCATCGGGCGTATCCATGCGTCGGCTGGCGGTATCGGTATCGATTGCCGGCATCGTGCTCGCCCTGTTGTCGCTGACCGTCGGCGAGTACGCCGGGCCGGGCGGGGCGCGGGCAGCCGATGCCCTGCGCGAGCAGGCCCGGCACGGACGTGCCGTCGATACGATCAGCGACGGTCTGTGGCTGCGTCAGGGCAATATCGTGGTGCGTATCGATGCCACCCTGCCGGGCGGCGGCATCGACGGCATCGACGTGTTTCGCATGAGCGGCGACGGACGTCTCGAGCAGGCTCTGTCGGCGCCCAGCGCAACGCTGCGTGATGGCCACCTGGTGCTCGATAAGCCGCGATTCACCACCCTGCAAGAAGACTCGGCCGAAATCGGCAATCCCGAGACGCTGGATATCGATATCGATATCGACGCCGACGTGCTCGACCTGGCCGTCATCGAGCCCAGCGAGCTGTCCAGTACCGGCCTCTGGCGCTATATCGACTATCTCGATCGCAATCAGATCAATGCCGAAGATTATCGCCTTGCCTTGTGGCGCAATATCGTCAACCCGATCACGGTGTGGGTGCTGGTGGTATTCGCTTTGCCGTTCGCTTTCGGTTCGCTGCGCAGCGCGAGCGCCGGCCAGCGGCTGTTTCTTGGCGGTCTGGTGGGGCTGATCTTCTTTCTGGTCAACGAAATCGTGGCGGCCACTGGTCCCGTCTACGGCGTCGCGCCGTGGCTTGCGGCCAGTCTGCCCACGGCCCTGCTGGCGGTGGGCACGTTCATATGGATGCGAAGGCTGGATTAGGCGGGATTAACCGGGTGCCCAGCCGCGCCCGGCGTGTGCCGTCGCCGCCGAAAACGCTCTGGCGTTTGTCGTCCTGGCACGGCGTCTGTGAGGCGAACCGGCTTAGCGGGCGGTGTTTCGCGCGCTTGATCGGCGTCAGTGCTCGCAGCCGTGCACTGAGCACGCTGCGCTTTCAATTGCGTGCCAATCCGCGCAATGCACACGGCGCGACCATCACCGGTTGCGCCACGCTTTTCTAGCGCTCCTTGGGCCGTACGACGAGTTCGGTGCGGCTGACGATGTCCTGCAGGCTTCGTCGCTGCGAATCCACCAGGCACCAGAGCATGCCGACGATGGAGAGCCAGGACACCCACGCGCTCAGGTAGCGCAGTATGGCCTGGTGCCACTGTACCGGGCCGCCGTCATGGTTGCGCAGCTGCATGCGCCAGGCCTTCATGCCCAGCGTCTGGCCGCCGTGCATCCAGAACCAGGAAAAGAACAGATAGGGCACGAACAGGAAATACAGCCGTACCCATGGATTGTGGCCGTCCACGGCATGGCCGTGATTGAAAGGCAGCAGTGCCAGCCCGGCGAGCAGCAGCAGCCCGACCAGCAGGAACAGATCGTATACGCCGGCCGCGATACGGCGAACGAGACCGGCAGGATAGGCCGACAGTGCCATCAGCGGTTGTCGATGGTGGGCAGACGCTGGAACCACGGGGCGGCTTCTTCGAGCTGGGCACCCAGGCGCAGCAGCAGTGCCTCGCTCGATGGCGCGCCAACGAACTGGCTGCCCATCGGCAGACCGTCCGGGGTCATATGTAGCGGTACCGACATCGCCGGTACGCCGGTGAGGTTGGCCAGCTGGGTAAACGGCACGTGCTTGAGGTTGTCGCGCGCGATCTGGTCGACGATCCCGGAGCGGATCAGCACGCGACCGCTGGGCAGGCTCAGTAGCGGTCGCAGTGCGATCTGCTGCCAGCGCGGCGTGGCCGATTCGCCAATACGCGAAGGCGGGTTCGCTAGCGTGGGGGTGAGCAGCAGATCGTATTCGGCATGAAATTCGGCCAGGGCATGGCGATAACCGCGCCAGCGCTCGAAGGCGGTCACGTATTCGGTGGCCGAGAACGCCCGGCCGACATGCGCCATGGCACGGGTATCGAGTTCGAACTCATCGGCCGCCGCGCCCGTACGCGCGCGCACCGCGTCGACCTGCATGGCCATCTGTACGAACCACATCGACAGGAAATCGCGCCCCAGCTGCAGGCCGTCGATGGCGGGGGCGGCACGCTCCACGCCGTGACCGAGCGATTCGAGCAGTCGGGTCGTCGTATCGAGGGCGGCGTGCGCCTGCTCGTGCAACGGAATACCGAGCGGCGAGGTATCGAGCACGCCGATTCGCAGCTTCGGCGGGGGCGTGTCCAGGCCGGCCAGATAGCCGGACTCGGGCTCGGTCAGGCGTACGATCGCACCCTGTTCATAGCCGGCGACGGCATCCAGCATGGCCGCGCTGTCGCGCACCGAACGGGTGACGACATGATCAACCGCCGCGCCGTGCATGAGGTCGCTGCGAGCGGGGCCGCCGGGTACACGGGCACGCCCGGGCTTGAGTCCGAACAGCCCGCAACAGGCGGCCGGGATACGAATCGAGCCGCCGCCGTCGTTCGCGCCGGCCATGGGAACGACGCCGGCGGCAACTGCAGCCGCCGAGCCGCCCGAAGAGCCGCCCGGTGTGTGGCTGGTGTTCCAGGGATTGCGGGTGGCGCCGAACGCCTGCGGCTCGGTCACGCCCTTGCTGCCGAACTCCGGGGTGTTGGTCTTGCCGAAAATATTCACGCCGCTGGCGATGAACCGACGCGTGATCTCGGCGTGCGCCTGTGGCGTGTCGCCTGTGCGTTTGAGCGCGGCGTTGCCGTTGCTGCTGGGCACGCCCGCATAATCCTGGAACAGATCCTTGATCAAGAACGGCACGCCCGCGAATGCGCCGTCGACCTGCTCGGCGGCGCGGGCGTCGGCGATCGTGTCCATGCGACGAATGACCGCGTTCAGCGACGGGTTTACCTCGTCGAGTCGACCGCGCGCAAGCGCGAGAAGTTCCGACGGCTGAATCTGGCGTTCGGCCACCAGACGGGCAAGGCCCAGGGCGTCGTGCCGGACGTATTCGCTGTATTCCATGGCAACCCCGCTGTTGCTTGACAGACCCCGTTCGCAGGCGAGCTTAACAGCCGTGGAGCAGCCGGGCGCTCAACCGTTGTAAACTAGGGGCCGTCGATGTTTCGTCCGCGCGAAAATTCGACCGGCCCTCGGGGCAAAAATCAATTCCAGTCTTTCAATCGGGGCGACACCATCAACGAGTTACGCGTTATCGAAGCGCACGAGCACGGCATCGCGCGTGAACAGATCAGTCGGGCCGCGCTCGACACGCTCGAAGGTTTGCATGCTGCGGGGTTTCGTGCCTGCCTGGTTGGCGGCGCGGTACGCGACCTGCTACTGGGCGTACCGCCCAAGGACTTCGACGTCGCCACCGACGCCGAGCCGGAGCAGGTGGTCGAGGTCTTTGGCCGCAAGGCCCGCCTCATCGGGCGTCGTTTTCGTATTGCCCACGTACGATTCGGCCGTGAAATCGTCGAGGTGTCGACGTTTCGTGCCGACCCCGGCACCGCCGAGCCGGACGCCGATACCCGCGAGCTCGACGACGCCGGGCGCGTGCTGCGCGACAACGTGTTTGGCTCGATCGCCGAAGACGCGCGCCGACGCGACTTCGCGATCAACGGCCTGTACTACGATATTGCCGACGACTGCGTACACGACTATGTGGGCGGCATGGACGACGTGGCCGCCTGCCGGCTGCGGCTGATCGGTGACCCTGCCGTGCGCTACCGCGAAGACCCGGTACGCATGATCCGGGCGGTGCGTATCGCCGCCAAGCTGGGCCTGACCATCGACGAGCCGGCACGCCCGCCGCGCGAGCTGGTGGGGCTGCTGGCCGATGTGCCGGCCGCGCGCATGTTCGACGAAGTGCTCAAGCTGCTCATGAACCCGGCCGGGGGGCGCGTATTCCGTATGCTGCGCCAATACGGCCTGTTCGCGCCGATGTTCGCGCAGACGTCGGCGGTGTTGGATTCGCCCTCGGGGGCAGCCAGCGAAGCGCTTATCGAGCAGGCGATCACCAATACGGCCGCGCGAATCGAAGCCGGCAAGCCGGTCACGCCGGCCTTTTTGTTCGCCGCTTTGCTGTGGCCCGCGGTACGCGAGCATGCGGCCATGCTCGAGCGCGATGGCATGGCCCCGGCACCCGCGCTTGCCAGCGCCCAGAGCGCGGTAGTGGGCGATCAGATCCAGCGGGTATCTATTCCGAAGCGGTTTTCGATTCCGATGCGCGAGATCTGGCACCTGCAGCCGCGCTTTCACCGGCGCCGCGGCAAGCAGCCCGCGCGGCTGATCGCGCATCCGCGTTTTCGGGCCGCCTACGATTTCTTGCTGCTGCGGGCTGCGGTCGGCGAAGTCGAGCATGAGCTGGCCGACTGGTGGACTCAGGCGCAGGACGATCCGTCCACGCCGGCGCCGGGCTCCGGCGCCGAGGCCCCCGGAAAAACCCGCAAGCGTCGGCGCGGTGGCCGTCGTCGTCGTAGTGAAACCGCCTGAGGCAGGTCGCCAAAGGCAGGTGAATTCCGGTCGGGCCATGGCGTCGGCCCACGTCGCCTGGATCGGCCTCGGCAGCAATCTGGAATCGCCGGCAGCACAGCTCGCCAGCGCGTTGGAGGCGCTGGCGCGCTGCGACGCTATTCGAGTTCTTGCCGCATCATCCTTTTATCGCACCGTGCCGGTGGGTGGCCCGCCCGGCCAGCCCATGTTCTGCAATGCCTGTGCCGCCGTGGCCACGCCGCTGTCCGCGCGGGCCCTCCTTGCGGTGATGCACGGCATCGAACGCGCCCACGGGCGCATACGCGATGTGCGCTGGGGGCCGCGAACCCTCGATCTCGATCTGCTCGCCGTCGATGCGCTGCGCTGCGACGAGCCGACGTTGCAGCTGCCGCATCCACGCGCCTTCGAGCGCGCGTTCGTGCTGGTGCCGCTGGCCGAGATCGCGCCGGCGCTCGTACTCGCCGGTTACGGGCGAGTCGCGGACCTGGCCGCCGCGATCGACCGCCAGGGCATCGAACGCTGGGACGGGGCATGAAGTCCGGCGCCTATATCGCCATAGAAGGGCCCATCGGCGTAGGCAAGAGCACGCTCGCCACACGGCTGGCCGCGACCCTCGGCGCGCGCGAGCTGCGCGAAGCGCCGGAAGACAACCCCTTTCTGGCGGCGTTCTACGATAACCCCACGGCGAACGCGCTGGCCGCGCAGCTGTCTTTTCTGCTCCAGCGCGCCCGCCAGATCGATACGCTGCGCCAGGTCGACCTGTTCGACGGCGGCTGTATTGCCGATTTCATGTTCGACAAGGATCCGCTGTTCGCGCGCCTGACGTTGTCCGGCCCTGAGCTCGCGCTCTATGAAGAGATCTATGCCCGCCTGTCCTGGGCCGCGCCGACGCCGGACTGCGTGATTTATCTCGATGCGCCGGTGGATGTGCTCATGGCCCGTATCGCCCGTCGCGATCGGCTGGCCGAGCGTCCGCTCGGCGCCGAGTATCTGGGCAGGGTGGTCGCGGCCTATCGCGACTTCTTTGGCCGCTATGACGACACTCGACTTATTCGCGTCGATGCCTGCGCGCTCGACCTGGTAGCCAACGAGCACGACTATCGCGCGGTCGTCGATGCGCTGGCCGGCCAAGCGCGTCATGTCGTGCTCGATCGGCCGGCCGGGCGTGTCTGAACCAATCCGGGCTCGACCCATGTCAACACGTCTTTGGTATAGTCCCGCGCCATGAAGACCAGCCCCTATCCGCATCTGCAAAAGCGTGACGCCCAGCCGGTCACGGTTTCCGATTTGTCGCGCATGAAGGCCGAAGGCGAGAAGATCGCCTGCCTGACCGCCTACGACGCCAGTTTCGCCGCGCTGGAAGACCGCGCCGGCGTGGACGTGGTGCTGGTGGGCGACTCGTTGGGCATGGTGGTCCAGGGTAATTCCACCACCGTGCCGGTCACCGTCGACGATATGGTTTATCACAGCCGTATCACGGCAGCGGGGCTGTCGCGGGCGTTCTTGATGACCGATCTGCCGTTTTTGTCCTATGGCACCAAGCACGACGCGCTGGAAACCTCGCGCCGGCTGATGGGCGAGGGCATGGCCCAGATGGTCAAGTTCGAAGGCGGCGAGATTCAGGCCGACACCATCGAGCATCTGTCGATGCGCGGCGTGCCGGTGTGCGCGCATATCGGCCTGCAGCCGCAGCTGGTGCACAAGATGGGCGGCTTCAAGGTTCAGGGCCGCGGCGATGCCGCCGAAACCATGATTCGCGACGCCAAGCTGCTCGAGGAATCGGGCGCCGACGTGATCCTGCTGGAATGCGTGCCGTCGTCACTGGGCGCGGAAATCACCGCCAACGCCAAGGTGCCGGTCATCGGTATCGGCGCCGGTCCGGATACCGACGGCCAGATTCTGGTCATATACGACATCCTGGGCCTGTCGCCGGGGCGCAAGCCGCGGTTCGTGAAGAACTATATGGACAGCGCGGATACGCTGGATGCGGCGGTCACCGACTATGTGGCCGAAGTGAAGAACGGCCGCTATCCGGGCGCCGAACACGCCTTTTCCTGATACGCGGTCGACATGCAACGACTCGACACGGCGCAACAGCTGCGCGCATGGCGCGCCGAGGCCAGCGGGAACGTGGGCCTCGTACCCACCATGGGCAACCTGCACGCAGGTCATCTGGCCCTGGTGGCCGCGGCCCGCGCGCGTTGCGAACGCGTGGTGGTGAGCATTTTCGTCAACCCGCTGCAGTTCGGCCCGAACGAGGATCTCGACAGCTATCCGCGTACGCTCGATGCCGACCTGCAGGCGCTAGAGCAGGCCGGCGCAGACGCGGTCTTCGCTCCGGCGGTGGAGCAGATGTACCCGCACGGCGGCACGACAGCGACCACGGTTCGGGTTGAAGGCATTACCGACATGCTCTGTGGCAGCCGTCGGCCCGGGCATTTCGAAGGGGTGGCCACGGTGGTCACCAAACTGTTGAACCTGGTGGACCCGGACGAGGCGTTTTTCGGCGAGAAGGATTTTCAGCAGCTGGCGGTCATTCGTCGGTTGGTGGCGGATCTGTGCATGCAGGTCGATATCGTCGGCGTGCCGACGGTGCGCGAAGCCGATGGGCTGGCGCTGTCGTCGCGCAATCAGTACCTGCAGGCCGACGAGCGCGAGCGCGCACCGGCATTGGCCGCCGCGCTCGCCGATTGCAGGGCGCGTCTGAGCGAAGGCGAGCGGGACTTCGTCGCGCTGGAGGCCCGGGGGCGCGCCATGATCGACGCCGCCGGCCTTAAAACCGATTATTTCGAAATACGTTCGCCTGAACTCACCGCACCGCGTGCCGATATGAAGGCATTCCGCGTGCTGGCTGCGGCCTTTCTTGGCCGTGCCCGCCTGATCGACAACATGGCGGTCGAGCCCGCGCCCGGACAGTAGTCGAGCGCACTTTTTTTCGTTACGCTTTAGTCATATTCTTCCCGTTTCGGATCTCAGGAGACAGTCATGCAAGTGACGCTTCTCAAAGCAAAACTTCATCGTGCCTGCACGACGCACGCCGAGCTTGATTATGAAGGCTCCTGCGCGATCGATTCCGACCTGCTCGATGCAGCCGGGATTTTTCCGTATGAACAGATCGAGATCTACAACGTCACCAACGGTGAGCGTTTCTCGACCTATGCGATCAGCGCGGAATCCGGCTCGCGGGTAATTTCGGTCAACGGTGCGGCCGCGCACAAGGCCTCGCCGGGCGATCGACTGATCATCTGTGCCTATGCACGCATGCCGGAAGGCGAAGCGCGGGCACACAAGCCGCGCCTGATCTATCTCGACGAGAGCAATCAGGTTACGCACACGCGCAACGCGATCCCGGTACAGGCGGCGTAAGCCGGACGGACCCGCCGGGGTCGACAGCGCAGGTGGACGATATTCGCGATCTGCCGGCCTGGCGCGAGCTGGGTCGACTCGCTGCACAGCTTCGGTCTACGCGGGTGGACGCGATGTTCGATCGCGATCCACGCCGGGCAGAGCGCTTTACGCTGTCTGCAGCCGGCATCGCGCTCGACTTCTCCAAGCAGCGCGTGGATTGTTCGGTTATGGCGGCGCTGGGCCAGCTTGCCCAGAGTCGCGGGTTCTATCCGCTTCGAGACGCCCTGTTCAGCGGCGAGCCGATCAATACCAGCGAAGAGCGGGCCGCCTGGCATATCGCATTGCGTCGCCCGGCCGACGCGCCTTTGCACGACGAGGTGCATGCGGTACGCGAGGACATGGCGGCGTTCGTCGACGATCTGCGCAGCGGTCGTTGGACAGGGCATACGGGCGAGCCGATTCGCGATATCGTCAATATCGGCATTGGCGGGTCCGATCTCGGCCCGCGCATGGTCTACGAGGCATTGGCGGTGCCGGGGCAGCGTATTCGCTGTCATTTCGTCGCCAACGTCGACCCGGCCGATCTGGACGACACGCTGGCCGAACTGGAGGCCGAACGCACGCTGTTCATCGTTACCTCCAAATCCTTTACCACGGCAGAGACACTGGCCAACGCGCGTGTGGCCCGACAGTGGCTGCTCGACAAGGGCGCCGACGAAGCCGATATCGCCCGGCATTTCGTAGCCGTGTCCACCAACGCCGAAGCCGTGCAGGCGTTCGGTATCGATCGCATGTTCGGCTTCTGGGACTGGGTCGGCGGTCGGTTTTCGCTGTGGTCGGCGGTAGGGTTGTCGATCGCGGTGGGGCTGGGCACGGCGGCATTCGAGGCGCTGCTGGCCGGCGCCCACGCCATGGACACGCATTTTCGCGAAGCGCCGCTGGACGAGAATCTGCCGGCCGCGCTCGGGATGATCGGGGTCTGGAACAACAACTTTCTGGGTCTGCCGAGCCATATCGTCGTGCCTTATGCGCAGCGACTGGCTGCGTTGCCGGCTTATCTGCAGCAGCTTGAGATGGAAAGTAACGGCAAGTCGGTCACGCGCGCGGGCGTACCGGCCGTTGTGAACACGGTGCCGGCGGTCTGGGGCAGCGTGGGTACCAATGCCCAGCACGCTTTCTTCCAGATGCTGCATCAGGGCGAACTGGCGGCCGACATCGATTTCGTACTGCCGCTGTCGCCGTCCGCCGATGCGCACGACCCACGCGAACGCCAGCGCGTGGCTAACTGCCTGGCCCAGGCCGAAGCACTGATGTGCGGTCGCGACCCGGATGCGTTGGTCGACGAACTCACCCAGCAGGGTCTACAGGGGGCCGCGCTCGAACGGCGTCTAGCCGCCCGTCGCTTCGATGGCAACCGCCCCAGCTCCATGATTGTCATGGACCGGCTCGATGCCCATCACCTGGGCGCGCTGCTGGCCGCCTATGAACACAAGGTGTTCGTGCAAGGGCTCATCTGGGGTATCAACAGCTTCGATCAGTGGGGCGTGGAGCTGGGCAAGACCATGGCTGAGCGGCTTGTCGACGAACTCGACGGCCACGGCAAGATGGGTCAGCACGACGCCTCGACCCAGGCACTGCTTGCACGCGTGCGCCGCAGCTGGGATCGGGACTGACCCGATCCGGGCGGCCACTGTCGTCGGCAGCACGGTCGTAGCGCTAGAATGCACGCATGACCGAATCCAGCGAATATCTTCCCGAAGTCGTCTATAACGCAGAGCAGGTGGCCGCGCTCGATCGCCGATTCATCGAGACTTTCGACGTCGACGGTTTCGAACTCATGCAGCGTGCGGCGCGCGCGGCTTACGCGGAGCTGGCCCACATCTGGGCCATGCCGGGCACGATGGTCGTCTACTGCGGGCCGGGCAACAACGGCGCCGACGGATTGCTTGTGGCCGATCTGGCCCGACAGGGCGGTTGGGCGGTGCATGTTGTAAGCCTCGCCGGTACCGAAAAATACACCGGCGACGCGGCGAAAGCGCTGTCGCGCTACATGGAAAACGGCGGCACCGTCGAAGCCTTCGATAACCGCCCCGTGGAAGCCGACCTAGTAGTGGACGCGCTGCTCGGAACCGGCCTCAATCGCGATGTGGAAGGCGATTTCGCTGCCGCGATCGAGCGCATCAACCAAGCCGGCGACGCCGGTATCGGCGTGTTCGCGGTAGATATCGCCTCCGGTATCGATGCGAGCACGGGCCACGTATGGGCGCATGCAGTACGCGCGGATGCGACCGCCACGTTTATTGGGCTCAAGCTGGGCATGCTCACCGGCGAAGGTCCGGCGCACTGCGGCGATATTGCGTTCAGCGCATTGGATGCGCCGGATGCACTCTATGCCGACCAACCCTATACCGCGCGCCGACTGACCCACCGCCGGCTGCGCAAGGCGCTGCGCCCGCGTTCGCGCAACCAGCACAAGGGCGATAACGGCCATGTGCTCTGCGTGGGCGGCAATCGCGGCATGGGCGGCTCGATTCGCATGACGGCAGAAGCGGCGCTGCGTGCCGGCGCCGGGCTGGTGAGCGTGGTCTGTCATGGCGACCACGCGGGCGCGATGAGCCAGGCGCGCCCGGAGCTGATGTGTCTCGGCGTCGATGCGCAGGCGTCGATCGCCAGCTTGATCGACGCCTGCGATGTCATCGCGGTTGGCCCGGGCCTGGGCAGCGACGACTGGGCCGACAACCTCTGGCGACAGGTCATGGCGGCCGACAAGCCGCGGGTGGTCGATGCCGACGCGCTGAATCGCCTGGCGCGTGAGCCGCAGCAAAGCGACAACTGGATTCTTACTCCGCATCCGGGCGAGGCCGGGCGGCTGCTGGAGTGGCCGACGCCAGACGTGCTCGACCATCGCGTGGATGCGGTCCGGGGGCTGCGCTCGCGCTACGGCGGCGTGGCGGTACTCAAGGGGGCCGGTAGCCTGATTGCCACCCCGGAAGAACTCTGGCTTTGTACCGACGGCAATCCCGGCATGGCGGTTGGCGGCATGGGCGATCTGTTGACCGGCGTGATCGCGTCACTCGCCGGCCAGGGGCTGAATCTCGGTGCCGCGGCGAGCCTGGGCGTGTATGTGCATGCGCGAGCCGGGGATGCCGCCGCCGGTGAAGCCGGCCAGCGCGGTCTTGTGCCCAGCGATTTGTTTGCTGCCATACGCCGCTTCGTCAATCCCGGGCGTCCATGATCCGACTGGCC
>NZ_CAXGSH010000065.1:0-22505 GCF_964012375.1 uncultured Salinisphaera sp. | reverse complement strand
CAAGCGGGCCAGCCGGAAACTCGCTTCGCTCAAACATCCGGCTGTCTTTTCCGCTTGCCGCCTCCACTGCTCGGCGCTACGCCCAAGGGCCTCAATACAGGCAAGCTCGCTAGCGCTCGCTCAATGTCTCGTCTTTCGTAGGTCGGATTAGCCGAAGGCGTAATCCGGCAGAGCGCAGCCACGAGCGACAACTCAGTTCGCAGCTGTAACGACTCATGACTACGGGCCAACGCGCCTGTATTCGGGGCCCGTGAGCATCGCCGTGAACCGGCATGCTTCACGCCGGCGCGTAACCCGGGCGTCCTTTTCTTTGCCTACTTTCGTTTGGACGAGCAAACGAAAGTGGGTCGCGCTGCAGCGCGAAGCAAAAGGTCCAACAAACTCGTGAGCGCCGAACGACGCGCCCTCCGACTAACTCCCTTCTTCCTTGCCGAAAAACACGCCAAGCCGTCGTGCCAGGTTAAAACCGCATTAGACATTTGGCTCAGGTCGTCGCCTTTCACCCCAAAACGCATTTGCCGAGCAAGCGGAATCCGCTAATGTCGTGAAACAGCCAAGGCGAGGGGGCGCACTTGGAAACTCGACTGAACCTGCAGCCCGGCCAGAACGGCACCAAAGCGCTCGTCAAGAAGTATGGCGAGCGGCTGGTTTGTGTGCGCTACCGATACGACGTGTCTACTAGCACAAGGTACAAGACCGTCGAACTCATCGAAGAGACGCGGCCATGGCATCCGCAAGGCAGTCGTGAATCACATCTGATGGAACGTGCCGCCGATGAGCCAGTTCTACCGCATATTGGCTACGACGAAAAAGCCCTACAACAACCGTTCGCCGACACGGCGACCGATGGCGCCCGGAACGAAGGCATGGACTAGCAGCTACGGCGTCGCCAAAGAACTTGGGCTGGGTCGACCGGGTTGTAGGAGATATATAGATATGGATAGTTATCTATCTAGTGCTAGATAGATGTCTTCTAGTTGGCGTTATGCGCCTATGAGGCTAATACAATGACCTTGGCACTTGTGCGAAATGAGCTCAATCGCTTCTTGGCGGAACCGAGTGCCGAGGTGCTGGCGATTCGGGGCAAATGGGGTGTGGGCAAGACTTACAGCTGGAATCGAATTCTGGAAGATGCAAATCGCCGCGATCGGATTTCGCGTAAGCGCTATGCCTACTTGTCGTTGTTCGGAATCGGTACATTGGATGAGTTGCGTTTTTCCCTTTTCGAGCAATCCATCAATCGGTCTCTTATCGGAAAGCCGCCAACGCTGGATACGTTCCGTGATAATGCTTCACAGCTCTCCATGTCGCTCGGGCGTAAAGCTTGGAGGCTTGTCAGCTCAACTCCCTATATGAAGTCCGTCTCTCCAGCGCTTGAGGCGGTTTCGTTTTTCTCCATTCGAGACATGCTGATCTGCCTTGACGATCTGGAGCGCCGTAGCGAATCCCTATCTGCTCGCGATGTTCTCGGTTTAGTCTCTTTGCTGAAAGAACAACGAAATTGCAAGGTCGTGCTTTTGTTGAATGATGGTGAAGATGGCCTTGAGGATTTCGAGAAGTACCGGGAAAAGGTCGTCGATGTCGAGCTTCTATTCGACCCTACCGCGAAAGAGTGCTCGGAAATCGCCTTTCATGAAACCACGCCACTGTATCAATCCGTCGGCGAATTGAGTGAACGACTTGGAATTACCAATATCAGGACTCTTAAAAAGATTGAGCGGTTGGTCGGATTGGTAGAGTCGAGGTTAAGTGATTTGGGGCAAGACGTAACTCATCAAGTTTTGCATTCTTTGGTACTTTATGGCTGGTGTCACTATCGGGCTGATGACCCAGCAGTCCCGCCATTGGACTATGTCCAAAACATTGGATACGTGTTATTTGGACTCGGTGGAAGGGATGATCTAACTGACGACGAGAAAGCCTGGAACACGAAGTTGCAAAACTACGGATATCAGGTGACTGATGAATTGGATGAAGTGCTGGCGAACGCGGTTAGGACAGGTTACGTCGTAGACGCAGAGTTTGATGAGGCCGCGTGGAAGAAAAACCAACAGGTAATCGCAGCAAAGGCTACAGGCTCTTTCTCCGACGCTTGGCGTACATACCACGAAAGTTTTAATAATGATCAAGATGCTGTGGTTAAAGCCCTTTACGAAAGCTTCAAACTGAACGCTAAGCACGTCACTCCGACCAATTTGAACGGGACCGTCTGTCTATTCCGCGAACTTGGCGAGGATGCGAAGGCGGACGAGATAATCGATTTCTATGTAGATATCAGAGCCGATGAACCGGAGCTATTTAACTTAGATGATTATCCATTTGCAGGTGATATTTCCGACGCGGCAGTCCGCGAGGCCTTCGGCAAGGCATACGAAGGTACGCAAGTGCCCGAGCCGGTTAAGGATGTCCTCTTGCGGCTCTGCGGCTCGAACGGATGGAGCGACAAAGATGAAGTCGTTCTCGCTAACGTTTCCGTGGATGAATATTACGAGCTGTTCAAGGCCGAGAATGGCCGCCACTTGACCGGCATCATCAATGCTTGCCTTAGGTTCGGTCAGTTTTCAAACGCAAGCGAGCGTCAGAAGAAGATTGCTGCTGATGCAACCGAGGCTCTCGTTAGAATCGGAAACGAAAGCGCCATAAACGCGCGCCGCGTCAAGAAATTTGGTGTTGAAGTAGACAGTGGCGCATAACAAATCGCTGTAGTTGACCGTCCAAAGCGCTGTCACTCTTCGGTCGGCAGCCGAGTTTTGGCATTACGCAAAATGAGTAGTTTATGAGGTTGTACGACTGGAACGAGTTAGAAGAGCATTTTCAAGACACGGTAATACTGGGAAACGGCGCGAGTATTAGCGTGGACAACCGGTTTGCTTACAGCTCTTTACTAGAAAAAGCTCGTCAAACTGGGTATATCACAGATTCTATCTCCCAGGTGTTTGAGCATTTTGAGACCTCTGACTTCGAATTGGTTTTAGAGATGCTATGGCACGCGTCCCATATTAATGAGGCTTTGCAGGTTCGAGACCAAAAAACTCACCAAGCGTATCAAGAGGTAAGAGCCGCGCTAATAAATGCAGTGAGGCAAGTGCATCCTGAATATGAAGACGTAAACGATTGTGTGTTGAAAATTGGACAATTTCTAAAAAATTTCAAGACGGTTTTCGCTCTTAATTACGACCTTTTGACATATTGGTCAATGTTAAGATTCAATGGCGATATGGGCGGTATTTGGTTTAAAGACTGTCTAATTGATGGAGTGCTCGACCCAAATTGGACAAGATTGCGTGAGCCTTATCGAGCAGATGGTGCGACACTAGTGTTTTATCCGCACGGGCATCTGGCTTGGGCATCTAGCTTGTCGGGTCAAGAAATAAAGATAAATGCGTCTCGAATGAATAGCTTGTTAAACTGTATTTTTGATGCTTGGCAGACCGCAAAATTTTCTCCAGTTTTTGTAAGCGAAGGCGATACAAGTCAGAAAGTTAACTCTATCTCTCGCAGCCAATATTTAAGCACCGTTTTCAGGCAAGTTTTTCCAGAAAAAAAGCAATCGCTTGTAATCTACGGCTGGTCCTTGGGGGACCAAGATACGCATATATTAAAGCAGCTTGAAAGTGCTCGAATTCCATTATGTGCCGTGTCCGTCCACAGTGGGGTGCCGAATAAAGAAAGATACTGCGATGACATAAAAGCTAAACTTAAGAGATATCTAAATAATAACCTTAAGGTTTATTTTTTCGACGCATCCAGTCCAGGAGCTTGGATAAATGCATAAAAAACGCTGCAGTTGACCAACCAAAGCGCTGCTGCGCTTCGGCCGGCAATTGAGATTCGACGTTAGTTATCAGGTCTATTGGTGAACAGCAACACGCCCAGACTGCTTGCGCCCATTCCGGTGACAGCATATTTAGGTACCGCCAAGTCGAGCGAAACATGAGCCTCAGGCAGCAGCCTTCACCACAGGCTGTTCAAACAACCCCGCATCCAACCACTTCAAACTCCCAATCCATAATCCCGCATGGTCCACGCCAATCTGGCGATTGACGACGTGAAACTTAGAGCGGCCGGCGTCAAACAGAATCAACCTGTTGTCCGGTCCGGCGACGGCGGAGATGAGCTGTAGAAAGGCTGGATCGGCGATCAGGCCGCGATGCCGGCGCGCGAGCGGGCGCAGGATGTCGTGTACGAGATGCCAGGTATCCGAGTAGGCCGGATCGCGGATGGGCAGGGTGAAGCTGCCGTTGTGCATGAGATACAGGCCGGGTTCGATCTCGAACGGGTGGGCGTTGCAGGCGTTGACGTCGCCGTGGGTACGCCGGCGCAGGTGGATGGCCAGCTCGGAATCGGTATGGGCACGTAGAAAGTCGATGGTGCGCGTGGCGTCGACGTCGACATGGCGTTCGAGCACGGTGTCGCCGTTCGCGGTATGGCCCATCACGCCCCAGCCATCGGCATTATGCAGAGCCGCCGAGCGGATGATCGGCTCGGGTACGGCGATGCCGGCGGGTTTATGAATCAGTACGCACATGGGTCGTTCTCCAGCGATGCGGGGCCCGGTGTGCCCGGGCGTATCCAGCGACGTGTTTCGAGCGAAGACGTTAGCGGAGGTTTGGTATGGCTAGAACTGAGAAAAATCGCTTTGCTATTCGGCTCGGTTCATAAGGCCGGGCGTTATGCGGCCTGTTTGTCGAGCAGGCCGCGCACGGTCTGCAGGGTGAGGTCTTCGCGGCAGATGTTGAGGAACTTGTAGGCATAGCCGCGCAGGAAATAGCCTCGGCGCAGGGCGATATAGCTGGTATTGACCGGGAACAGGTGTTCGGCCGGAACCAGCGTCAGGCCCTGGTCGCGTTGTTCGTTGTAGGCCATGGAGGCGATCAGGCCGACGCCGAGTTCGAGTTCCACATAGGTCTTGATCACGTCGGCATCGAGTGCGGTGAGCACGAAGTCGGGGTTGATGTCGGCCTCTTCGAACAGGCGGTTGAGCCGTTCGCGGCCGGTGAAGCTGCGGTGATAGGTAATCAGCGGATAGTCGGCGATGCGTTCCAGCGTGAGCGGCGTGCCATCGGCCAGCGGATGGCCGTCGGGCACGACCACGGCGTGGTGCCAGTCGTAGAAGCGAAAGCAGGCCAGGTGTTCGCGCTCCTGGGCCAGGCCTTCGGTGGCGATGCCGATATCCACCTTGCCGGCCTTGAGCAGGGAGACGATCTCGTCCGGCGAGCACTGGTGCAGCTCCAGATGCACCTTGGGAAAGGCCTGCTTGAACTCGCGAATGACCGGCGGCAGCACGTAGCGCGCCTGGGTATGGGTGGTCGCGATCGTGAGCTGGCCTTCGTCCTCGTGGGTGAGTTGTTGCGCGCTGCGGCGCAGGTTTTCCACATCCAGCACGATGCGTTCGACCAGGTCGATGAGCATCTGGCCTTCGTCGGTAAGCCCGAGCAGGCGTTTGCCCTTGCGCTGGAATACGTCGATACCCAGCTCGGCTTCGAGGTCGCGGATATGCTTGCTCGCGCCAGACTGCGAGGTGTTGAGCGCGGCCGAGGCCTGGGTGAGGTTGAATTGCTGGCGCACCGTTTCGTGCACGAGGCGCAGTTGCTGGATATTCATCGCACGGTGCTCATTAAAGCTTCGTTGGGAATATAGAATAGTTTTTATATTCCTAAATAATATTTATTGGCACTATTGATATACGAAGCTGCGATGACGGTTTCCGTGTTGCCCCCGGCCAGGGCCTAATCGAAATTCGTGACAAGTTAAGCGGTGATTCGTATTTCCGGTGGCGGTGCGCGCTGCCTATCTTTGGCCTCACGATTTCTTAGCGAGGCCGCTCGACATGAGCCAGCGCATCATTCTCAACGCCTTCGACATGACCTGCGTCAGCCATCAGGCGGCAGGCACCTGGCGGCATCCCGACAACCGTGCCGACACCTACAAGGATCTCGACTACTGGATCGATCTGGCTCGCCTGCTGGAGTCCGGCGGCTTCGATTCGTTGTTCATTGCCGACGTGCTGGGCGTCTACGATGTCTATCGCGATTCGGTGGAAACATCGCTGATCGATGCAGACCAGGTGCCGGTCAACGACCCCTTCATGCAGATTTCGGCGATGGCGGCGGTCACCAAACGCCTTGGGTTCGGGGTCACGGCCGCGCTGACCTACGAACAGCCCTATGCACTGGCCCGCAAGTTCTCGACGCTGGATCACCTGACCAAGGGGCGGGTCGCGTGGAACGTGGTCACCTCGTATCTGAACAGCGCGGCGGTGAACCTCGGCCTGCAACAGCAGATCGCCCACGACGCCCGCTACGACCTGGCCGACGAATTCCTGGACGTGACCTACAAGCTCTGGGAAGGCTCCTGGGAGGATGATGCGGTCGTACGCGATCGGGCCAACGGCGTGTTCACGGACCCGACCAAGGTTCACCCGATCGGCCACGACGGCGAGTACTTCAAGGTGCCGGGCATCCATCTATGCGAACCGTCGCCGCAGCGTACGCCGGTGATTTTTCAGGCCGGTGCGTCGCCGCGTGGGCAACGTTTCGCCGCACGACACGCCGAAGGGGTATTCGTCGCGCCGGCCACGATTGCCCAGTCCGCCACGCTGACCGAAAGCATCCGTCGCCAGGCCGAGGACGCCGGGCGCGATCGAAACCACCTCAAGATATTCGCATTGCTGACGGTCATCACCGCGGAGACCGACGAAGCCGCGTGGGCCAAATACGCCGAGTATCAATCCTATGCCAGCGGCGACGGCATGTTGTCCTTCTATGGCGGCTGGACCGGCGTCGATTTCTCGCAGTTCGATCCGGATCAGCCGCTGGAGGCCATCGACAACGACGCCATTCGCTCGGTATTGGCCATGCTCACCCAGGCCGACCCGAACCGGCAGTGGACGCCGCGCGATATCGTCGAACAGCGCAGCATCGGCGGGATCGGGCCGGTGCTGGTCGGCGGGCCGCAGACCGTGGCCGACGCGCTCGAACGCTGGGTCGACGAGGGCGGGGTGGACGGTTTCAACCTCGCCTATGCGGTCACCCCCGGCACGTTCGCAGACTTCATCGAATGGGTGGTGCCGGAGCTGGCCCGCCGCGGGCGACTGCGCGACGGCTATGCCGGCGAAACCCTGCGCGAGAACCTGCTGGAAACCGGCTCGCCACGGGTGCCCGAGGATCATCCGGCGGCACGTTATCGCGGCGCCTTCTCGGATGGCGCAAACGCGGCCGAGGCGACCCGGCGGGCGCCGTTCGAGCCCGCCCGGGCTGCCTCGTTCTAACCGCTGCGGCTTATGCAGAAACACGAAAAGCTTTGTCGATTTAATCGCTCTGCATTCACCAGATCCCGGTCTAGGCTGACAGCACTTCGATAAATCGACACGGAACACAAGGAACGTCTTATGAAGATCGTACTTATCGCCGGCAGCCCGAGCGCGCCGTCGCGGGTGGCCACGCTCATCGAGCACGTGGCCGCACGGCTTGCCGAACATAATGCCCGCACCGAGGTATTCGGCCTCGACGCCTTCGAACCGGCGTCGCTGGTTTATGCGAATACGCGTGCGCCGGCGGTTGCGCGCTATATCCAGGCGGTCGCTGCCGCCGACGCGCTGGTGGTTGCCACGCCGGTGTATCAGTCGTCGTTTTCCGGCGCACTCAAACTGTTGCTGGATCTCATCCCGCAGAACGGCCTGCGCGACAAGAGCGTGCTGCCGATCGCGGCGGGCGGCTCGGCCCAGCATCTGCTCACGTTGGACTATGCGCTCAAGCCGGTGCTGGCCTCGCTGGGCGCGGACCGCGTGCTGGGCGGCGTCTATGCCAGCGGGCCCGATCTGGTACGCGAGGCCGACCGCTATCGTATTCAGCCCGGCATACGCGAACGCCTCGACGCGGCGGCGGATGAACTCGCCAGTCGCCTGCGCCCGAGCACGACACAGCCGTTGGCGCTGCGCCGCGTCGAGCCCGGCCGTGGGCGCACCGTGTTCGCCACTGCGGCCGGCGAATGGCTTCGCAAGGCAGCCGGCTGATCGTCATGGCTACACCGCTTATCGATCCTGCCCGGGTTCGCCCGCCCGATACGAGCGCGCAGCGCGCTTATGCGCCGTTCACCGCAGCCGCGGGCGACTGGCCGGCAATTGCCGCGCAGCTTGCCGAACGCCTCGATGCCACCGCGGCCGAACGCGACCGCGAAGGTGGCCATGCCGCTGCCGAGCACGCCCTGATCCGCGCCTCGGGCCTGCTTGGCCTGTCGGTACCGCGCGCGCATGGCGGGGCCGGCATGGGCTGGCCCGCGCTGTTCGCCATCGTGCGCCAGCTTGCCGCCGCGGATTCGGCGTTGGCCCATGTGTTTGCCTTCCATCATCTGCAGGTGGCCACGCTGCGGCTGTATGGCGCGCCGGCCCAGGCCGAGCGGCTACTGCAACGCACGATCTCGGCAGGGTGGTTCTGGGGCAATGCGCTCAACCCGCGCGATCGGCGTTGCGAGGCCGTGGCGAACGATGCCGGCGGCTATGTGTTCAACGGCGACAAGGGCTTCTGCTCGGGCTCGGTGGGCGCGGATATGCTCACCGTTTCGGCCGTTCACGCAGCGACCGACAGCCTGGTGGTCGCCGCGATCCCCGCCAGTCGGACGGGGGTGACGATACATGGCGACTGGGATGCCATCGGTCAGCGCCAGACCGACAGCGGCACCGTCGGCTTCGACCATGTCCGCGTGCATGCCGAGGAGGTGCTGGTCGGCGCCGGCCAGCCGCAGACGCCGGCCATGCAGCTGCGCAGCTGTCTTGCCCAGCTCGTGCTGGTTAATCTGTATGCGGGTATCGCAGGCGGGGCGATCCACAAGGCGGCCGGGCTGACCCGCGAGCGTGCCCGGGCCTGGGCGGCGGCCGATGTCGACACCGCGGCGGAGGACCCCTATCTGCAGCATCGCTATGGCCGCCTCTGGGCGAGCCTGCGGGCCGCCGAGGCGTTGGCCGACTCGGCCGCGCGGCGGCTGGATACGATGTTCGAGGTCGCGCTCGGGCCCGGCTGCCCGATGGGCGAAGCCGAGCGGGGCGGCGTAGCGATCGCGGTAGTCGAAGCCAAGGTCTGTGCCCACGATATTGCCCTGCAGGCCAGCAGCGAGCTGTTCGAACTCGGCGGCACGGCCGCGGTGGCCAAACACCGCAACCTCGATCGCTTCTGGCGTAATGCGCGTACCCATACCCTGCACGACCCCATCGACTACAAACTGCGCGATCTCGGTCGCTGGGCGTTACTTGGCCAGTACCCGGAACCCACCGCCTACTCGTGAGATGGGCCGATGCGTCGCGCACAAAAAAGCCGGCCGCGGATCCCGCGGCCGGCTGGTTCGTGCGTGCGCCGGGCCGAAGCCCGGTCGTGCCCGCTATCAGTGGCGTTCGCGCACGATGTTGAGCATGCGGCGAATCGGCTCGGCCGCGCCCCAGAGCAGCTGATCGCCCACGGTATAGGCGGCCAGATACTCGTCGCCCATGGCCAGCTTGCGCAGGCGCCCGACCGGGATGGTCAGCGTGCCGGATACGGCCGTGGCGGTGAGATCCTTGAGGGTCGCTTCCTTTTCGTTGGGCACGACCTTCACCCACTCGTTATGGGCCGCGATGCGCTCTTCGATTTCCTCGATGGAGACGTTCTTCTTGAGCTTGATGGTGAACGCCTGGCTATGACAACGCATGGAGCCGATACGCACACACAGCCCGTCCATCGGGATCGGGTTGCCGTCGCGGCCGAGTATCTTGTTGGACTCGGCGCCGGCCTTCCATTCTTCCTTGGACTGGCCGGTTTCTTCGATGAGCGTATCGATCCAGGGCAGGGCCGAGCCGGCCAGCGGATAGCCGAACTGTTCGACCGGGAAGTTCGGATCGCGCATCTTCGCGGTCACGTCGCGGTCGATATCCAGAATGGCCGAGGACGGCGTATCCAGCTGGTCGGCGACGGTGTCGCGCAGCTGGCCCATCTGCACCAGCAGCTCGCGCATGTGCTGGGCGCCGGAGCCGGAGGCGGCCTGATAGGTCATCGCCGACATCCATTCGATCAGGTCGGCCTCGAACAGGCCGCCCAGACCCATGAGCATGAGGCTGACCGTGCAGTTGCCGCCACAGAAGGTCTTGGTGCCGCGATCGAGGTTCTTTTCGATCACGTCGCGGTTGACCGGGTCGAGCACGATGGTCGAATCCTCGGCCATGCGCAGCTTGCTGGCGGCATCGATCCAGTAGCCGTCCCAGCCGGCGTCGCGCAGGGGCTGGTACACCTCGCCGGTGTAGTCGCCACCCTGGCAGGTCATGATCACATCCATGGCCTTGAGCGCATCGATGTCCTTGGCGTCCTGAAGCGCCGGCACGTCCTTGCCGATGTCCGGACCGGGCTGGCCTGCCTGCGACGTGGAAAAGAACACCGGCTCGATGCCGTCGTAATCGTTTTCCTCGAGCATGCGCCCCATGAGCACCGAGCCCACCATGCCGCGCCATCCAACGAACCCTACTTTAAGCATGCTTTAGCAACCTTTTCTAAGCGTGATTGATACACGTTTGTGCTTGGGCTCAGTTTAACGTGAATCGAAAACTTTGGCGGCATGCGCCGGGTTCGCGCTTCGGGCGATCCGTTTTGCGTGCGGCTGCGATGCGCGTGAGAGCGCAGGCCAGGGGCATGCGGCCCTTAGCGACCGTATGCCCGGCGGGCGGGTCGGTGCTCGGTTGCCGAGTCGTTAGCAGTTCTCGTCGGACCAGGCCTTGAGTTGGTCGACGGCCGCCTTGAAACGCGGCGACTTGAGCGGGGCATGGCCGGGATCGTTGCGCAGCACATCCGCCATGGTGTTCATATGCTCGCGTAGCGAGTCGTGGTTCAGACGGCCTGCGGTGTCGGAAAGCGACGCCGCGACCTTGCGCAGCTGCTCGTTGTCGACTTCCGCGCTGCCGGGCGCGCCCAGCGGGATCAGCGGCAGCATGCCGGCCGCGATCATGTGGCAGTCTTCGCGTACGTCGGGGTCCATTTCGAGGTATTGCTTGGCCGATTCCTCGGTCTTATCGATATCGGCCTGCGAGCGATCGTCTGGCTGGCCCATGAGCTGCTTGATGCGTGCTTCATGGGCCGTGTAGAACTTCGCGTTGTGGCGGGCGATGTCCGATTTCTGGCCTGCCTCGCCCATGAGCGCGGCGTACTTGGCCTGCAGCAGCGTCAGGTGGGCGCGTATGAAGCTGCGTCCGGTGAAGCCGTGTCGATCGACCAGGGCGTGCTTTTTCGGGTCGGCGTCGATACTGGCGCCCACGCGTTCTATCGTCTCGGGCATGGTTGACGAGCCGGTTTGCTGGTCGTCGTTTTCGGCGAACGCCTCGACGCCGCCATGGGCTTCGATATCGGCCTGGGCTGCTTCCAGGCGCGACAGCAGGTCTTCGCTGAGTTTGACCTGCAACGGCGCCTCGGCGGCCTGCGCGTGTTGCGCGTTGACGACCATACAGGCCAGCGCCAGCAGCGCGGCGAAAGCGGTCTGAATATAGCGGTTGTGGTGCATCGAATCCCCTGCGGCAATATTAAAAGCGCGCAGACTGCGTCACACCGTGCTTTCAGTCCACGATGCCCGGCGGCATTAAAACATTGCGCCGCAATTGGTTGCGCGATGCACAGGCGCCCGTGTGAATACCGGCGCCCTTACGGCATGCATCAGTCGGCGTCGCCCAGGCGTCGGCGCAGCGCCGCGTTCTCGGTTTCCAGTTCCTGTACCCGTGCCTCCAGCTCGGCGATGCGGCCTTGTGACGACCCGCTACTGCCGCGGTTGGCGGCCGCCTGCTGGGCATGCGCGGCGATATCCACCGGCCCGCACAGCTGATGCATGAACTCGGCCTCCTTGCGGCCGGGCGTGCGTGGCAGTTGTACGAACAGGGCGCTGTCGTCCTCGCCGATCAGGTCGGCCACCGCGGTGGTCACGGCAGCGTTGTCGTCGAAGGTGTATAGCCGGCCGCTGCGTGCGCGCAGTTCGCCCGGCGTCTGCGGGCCGCGCAGCAGTAGCAGCGTGAGCACTGCGTACTGTGCCTTGCTCAGCTGCAGGTCGTTGTAGGTGGTGTTGCACAGGCGCTGCTTGTATTTCTCTACGCCGTTCTTGAAGTTCTCTTCGATGTGCACGAGGCTGCGATCGCGCAGAGCGCGGGCGGCGCGCTGCACCTCGGCCGGCTTGAGCGCCATGACCGGCTCCCGCGATGATTTCTGGTTGGCCGCATTGGTCAGCGCGTTGAGCGTGAGCGGATACTGATCCGGCGTGGTGACGGCCTTTTCCATCAGGCAGCCGATCACGCGGGCTTCGGTGGCGGTGAGTTGGGGCAGCATGAATCTCTCGCAACGTGGGAAATCGACAGCGCGCAAGCGCTGCCAAGAGTCTAACGCGCGCGACACGATTCGCTGTGCGCGATCTGCATAAATTAGCGATCGCAACGCCTTGCTAAGCGTGCCTGACACCGGCGAGCAGGTCCTGGCGTTCGCGGCCAGGCCGCGCGCCGATAGCGCACAGGCGACTCGACTCACGCAGAGCGTGCTCGTAGCGACGGCTATCCGGGCGGGGCTTGCATTCCTGCACGCGCGAGCCGCGCTTCGCGGCTCAGATAGCGGTCGAGATGCCCTCGACCCAGTGCCGCACCGACCACTGCGTCAGCGCTCCCGTCGTAACAGGGGCCGGCTTGCGCGTCTGCAACAGGCCGGCCCTGGCCGTGTTTACAGGCCCTATTTGATGGACAGGTCCGCGGGCACGATGTAGAGACGGTTACCGTCGATGGTGTTGCTGTCGAGCATCTTTTGCTCCAGCTCGCCGCTGTCCGTGGACCAGGTGGCGAAGTCATCGTCGTTGAGCACGCCCAGGGTGTTGCTGTCGATCACCCAGAGGCCTTCCATCTTGTCGTGGGGGTAGCTCACCTGGGCCACCATATCCACTACCAGCTGTTTGTCCACGGGCACGATATTGTAGGCGGCCAGGCCGGCCCAGCCGTCTGCCTGGACCACTTCTTCCAGCGTCTTGCCGTCGATGGTCAGGCCCAGTTCGGCGTCCTGGCTTAGCTCGCCGCCGGTGGCGATGGTTTCCAGGTTGGTGCCTGTGCTCAGATCGATACGATAAACCGTCTTCTGGGCGGCGGGATTGGCCGCTGCGGGGCCGTCCGGACCGCCATACAGGAAGCTGCCGTCTCGTTCGAGTAACAGGAACTGAGTGGCGCTCAGGGCCGCCAGCTCGGAGTTGGAGTTCTGGTTTTTCTCCTGCTTGTACAGGTACTGGCCGACGCTTCCATCGTCCAGGTTGATGGTCACGATACGGGTCATGTCCAGGTCACGGACGCTCTTGTCCGGGTTGTCCATGGTCGACTGCATAACGCCCACCAGGGTTTTCTCGTCCGGGGTGATGGCCAGACCCTCCATGCCGCGGTTGGCACGGCGATTGGCGAACTCTGCCGGCAGGGTGTAATCGTTACGCTCGTCATTGGCGAACGGGTTGATACGGCCGATTTCCTTGCCCTCGGCATCGAAATGCACGATGTGCGGGCCATACTCGTCGGATACCCAGAAGGAGCCGTCGCTGAGCGCCACCAGGCCTTCGCCATCCAGCCCGTAGTCGTCCAGGCGCAGCGGGTTGGTCTCGGCGTCATAGGGCTGGGTCGGGTCTTCCAGTACCGGGGAGCCATCGGCGTTATAGGGCGTCTCTCCGGTGCCGCCCAGCGCGCTGCTGTTGGGCAGGCCGGTGATCAGGGTGCCATCCGGGCGCTTGAGCAGAATGGTATCGAGCAGCACCACCTTGCCCTCGGCGGTGACTTCATAGTGCCCGATGCGGGGCGTGTAATCCGGGGTGGGGAATTTCTTGCCCTTGCCCTGGCTGCCGGTGAAGCTGGCATTGGGGCCGCGGTCGGTGAGCGCATAAAAACGGCGGTTGTCGGCCGGGTCGCCGGTCATGGCGGAGCCGAAGCCGCCGTTGCGTACTTCGAAGGGTTGCTGGGTGTTGGCATCAATCAGATCGGAGCGCAGCACCGTGTAGGGCAGGGCCACGCCTTGCGCCGGGAAATTGTCGGTCGGCGAGGTGGGCGACGTGCCCGCGTCGGTGTCGTCGTTACTTGACGAGCTATCACTACAACCGGAAAGCAGAGCGGCGGCGACGGCCGACGCGATCAGGGTTTTCTTGAACACGGCAACGTTCCTTGGAATTTTTCAGGACGGGGCTTCAGGGCTGACAGAAAGTGCTGTCGTACTGGTAGACGAATGCGGTTTTGGTCTGGCCGTCGGGCTCCACCCAGTCGCTCAGGCCACGCAGGGCATCGAAAGCCTGCCGGGCACGATTCACGACCTTGCGTGTGTAGTCCGCGGATGGGTCTTCATATTTGAAGGAAATCTCGGCCACCGCCGGCGCCTGGTTGCCGGACGGGGTGCCGGCATACCAGAGGGTGATGCTGATCTCGCCGTCGTGCTGGCCCAGATCGATATCCACATTGCGGTAAACGCGCTCGGTCACCGTCAGATCACCGACCACGGACAAGGCCAGATCGTCATCCAGGCCGTAGTCATCCTCGAAGCCGGGAAAATGCGCATGGATATCGTCCATGCGATTGAGCTTGCGGCCGTTGGGCGCCTTGGTGGAATGGCTGTACACCACCTTGAACGGCATGTCGCTGGTGGCGCCGACATCCGCTTCCAGTTTGCTGTCCGCGCCCTTGGTGCTGGAGGAAAGATCCTCGAAATCGGCGATGTAACGATCCGGGCTGCGAAATTTCAGTGTCACTTGGGAGTCGCCGTTTTCCAGGCGCTCGCGAAAGCTATAGCCGAGCTGATCGAGTACGCAGGAACCCGCGGTGTCGAAAAAACGCACCTGACGGTCATGGTCCAGGGTGGCGGTGCCTGTGACGGTGCGGTCGATGGCGTCTTCGATAGCCGGTTTGGCCGCTTGCATCAGCTTCAGTACATCACTTTGTTCGTTCTGGTACTGGAACCGGCTGGCATCGAGAATCAGCTTGTATTCGCGCGAAATCACATCCGGGTTGGCCTGCACCGGCATTGCGCTCAGCACGACCAGCAGGCCCAGGCCACTGGCAAGAAAAATTCTCATTGTGATCGCCCCCCAGCGTGCAGGAATCCTGCAGCGCAAACTGCGACGCGATTCTAGGAAGCGAAAATGACGCGTTGATGACCGACGCTTGAAAAGCGCGCCGTTCCGCTCGGCTCAGCGGCTCGGGACCGCGATTCGGGTGGGCGCAGGCGAATGGCCACGCCGCCGCCGGGGTCGGTGTCGCTGTGCGAAAGGCGTGACCGGCGGCGTACGCCCCGCGACGGCCAGCATGGGCCGTCGCGCAGGTCGTGTTCAGACGCGCAGCTCAACTGCGGACCGAATCAAGGCTGTGCCGGTCCTGCGTCTGATTAGCCGCCCAGCGGATGCTGCGCTGGGATCCGGATCAGGCGACGTGCCCCTTTTTACAGACCGAGTTGGACGAAGAAATAGCCCCACAGTCCGGCCGCGATCACCAGCATGCCAATGAGCGCAATCCACACGCGACGATATTCGCGAATCAGCGACGCGCCGCTGGCATCGTCGGCAAGAAAACGCCCGATGGTGATCTCGGCCATGCGCTGGCCCTTCATTTCCTCGAAGCGCTCGATTTCATAGCCGCTGGGTTTGAAGGTCAGACACATCACGATGAGCGTGACAGTGCCCAGCGCGAAGGCCATCATCAGGTTGTCGATACCGGCCGGGTAGGAGATCAGCTCGTGGCGTTCGAGTTCGCCCAGCACGATGAAGCTGATCGAGCCGACCAGCATGCAGGCCAGCACCGCCGGCGCGCTCGCCCGGCGCCATTTCATCGCGGCCACAATGGTCGGCAGCCAGGCCACGGCGAAGATCGAGCCGGCATAGATGGAAATCCAGTAGATGCCGGCCGGACGCGCGATGGCGATCACGCAGACGATGATCGACACGACAATCTGCGAGATACGACCGGCCAACACGCTCTGTTTTTCGTCGAGTTTTTTCTCGAACAGCTTCTCGTAGAGATCGCGCGCCAGGGCAAAGCCTGTCAGCACGAACAGGGTGGAGGCCGTGGACATGATGGAGGCCATCAAACCGGCCAAGCCCACGCCGGCCAGTACCGGGTTGGTATGGTCCATGAAGCCCACGATCATGGCCCGGTCGGCGGGTTCGATGCCGGGCTGGATTACCTGCATGGCAGAGGCCGCGAGATACACCATCAGCTGCATGGCCGGGGCGAAGAACACGCCGATGACGGCGACCTTGAGGATCACGAAATCGTTCTTGGCCGGGAACACGCGCGATACCAGCGCCGGCGTACAGGCAAAGAACAGGATCCAGACCAGAAACTGCGAGATCGACCAGCTGATGCTGCGCCCGTCCGCGCCGGCGAGTGTCCAGTAGCCGGGCAGGCTGTCGCTCAGGCCGCGCAGGTTCTCCAGGCCGGCCTGGCCGATGAGCATGGGCGAGATCACGAAGGCGATCGCCAGCATGGTGAAGAACATCATGGTGTCGGTATAGACCACGCCGTACATGCCCGACAGGCTGCAGAACACCATCAGTGCGAAGGTAAAGGCGATGATGATCACCGGGAACGGCACGTCGATGATCTCGGCCAGCACCAGCCCGGCGCCGATGAGCTGGATGATGCCGTAGCCGAGCAGGCCGATCACCATGAGAATGAGCGCGACCACGCTCACCCACTTGTTGTTGAAGCGCCGATCGAAGAAATCCATCATCGTGCGGCATTCCATGGCCTTCATCTTGCGGCCGATCCATACCACCGCGATAAGCGTGCCCAGCCAGGCGCCGAACGAGCCCAGCGCGCCGATCACCAGCGGGCCTTCGCTATAGGAAATGCCGGCAATGCCCATGAGCGTGACCGCGCTCAGAAACGTCGCGGCCAGCGTGCCGGTCAGCAGCAGGGTCGAGCCCTGCTCGCCCATGACGTAGAAATCGTCGCGGTTCTTGATGAAGCGGGTCAGCCCCGCCGCCACGATGACGTATGCCGCGAGTACGGCAACGAATATGGTGAGTGTGATGTTCATGATTGTTCCCCCGAATATGCGCCTAGCGCTTGTCGCTGCGTTCGCGCTTGAGACGCTGGATGGTCGGGCGGTATTCGCGCAGCAGAATCGCGCCGACCACCACACAGCAGATCACCGTGGTCAGCAGGGCATTGCCGAACAGCATGAGAACGTAGGGTTTGAAATCCATGGGTCTTCTCCTGATTGCGGTGCGCTAGATACGCCCGGCCCGCGCAAGGGCAGCGTTGAGGAGCACGTCGGCGGCATGTTTGGCGTGCTCGGGCTCGATGGACTCGGCCTCGTGGTGGCTCAGGCCATCGGCACAGGGAACGAATACCATCGCGGTGGGGCAATGTTTGGCCAGATGAAAGGCATCGTGGCCGGCACCGCTGATGATGTCCTGCCAGGAACAACCCAGTGCCTGGGCGGCATCGCGCACATGGCGTACACAGCTGTCGTCGAAGGGCAGGGCCGGGCTGCGCCAGTGTACGGATAAGGCGTGGCCGACACTGCGCGCCGCGCCGATGTTTTCCAACAGGTCGCGCACGGCCTCGATCGCTGCATCGACCACGGCATCGTCGGGATGGCGCAGGTCGAGCGTAAAGTGCACGTCGGCGGCAATGGTGTTGCGCGAGCCGTGCGGGACGTGAAATTCGCCGATCGTGGCCAGCAGGCCGTCGATACCGGCCACGTAGTCTTCCACGGCCACGATCGCGGCGCTGGCTGCGAACAGCGCGTCGCGGCGGACCGGCATGGGCGTAGTGCCGGCATGGCCGGCCTTGCCGGTGATGGTTACGTCCAGCCAGCGGATCGCCTGGCCGCCGGTGACCACGCCGATGGTCTTGTCGTTGTCTTCCAGCACCGGGCCCTGTTCGATATGGGCTTCGAAATAGGCGTCGTATTCGCGGGCCAGCGGCGTATCGCCGGCTTCGCCGGTGGCCTGCAGGCTGTCGGCAATGCTCTGGCCGCTGGCATCCTCGCGTGCCAGGCCATCTTCGAGGGCCATGGCACCGGTAAACACCGACGAGCCCAGCATGGCGGGGGTGAAACGCGCCCCTTCCTCGTTGGTCCAGTTGGCGATCTCGATGGGCGCACGGGTTTCGATTTCGTTTTCGTTGAGCGTGCGTACCGCTTCGAGGGCGGCCAGTACGCCCAGTACGCCATCGAAACGTCCGCCTTTGGGCTGGGTGTCCAGATGGCTGCCGATGACTACGGGTGGCACGTCTTCGTGCCCGGCCCGGCGCGCGAACAGGTTGCCGATGGCATCCCGCGATATCGAAAGGCCTTCGGCTTCGGCCCATTTCACGAACAGGGCACGCCCGGCGGCATCTTCGTCGGTCAGCGCAAGCCGGCTGCTGCCGCCGTTGTCGGTGGCGCCGATCTCGGCCATCGCCATCAGGCTGTCCCACAGTCGTGGGCCGTTGGTTTCGAGCATAAGCGTGTTATTTAACTGTTGGAAACGGCGCGTGGTTGCACCCGCGTCGACCGGCGCGCTCGAGCGCCACCGTGGGCGATGGGCCGGCGCAACTGCCTCGTCGTGTCGTTTCATCTAGCGGTAATAACCGCATATCAGTCAAAGCACGCAATATTATCGGTATTATTAGCCGGGCTAATAATTACACGCCATCGGAAGCGCGCAATGGCCGATCGCTTGAACAAGACGTCGCTATCCGCAGCCGAGCACGGTCAACGCGACCTGGCCGCGCGGCTGGACTGGAACCTGATCCGCACCTTTCTGGTGGTGGCCGACGAACTGAATCTCAGCCGGGCCGCCAAGCGGCTTTTCGTGACCCAGCCGGCGATCAGCCAGGCGCTCAAACGGCTGCAGGGCCAGCTCGGTTATGCGCTGGTGCAGCGCCGCGGCCCGCAGATCGCGCTGACCGCCGCTGGCGAAGAAGTGCAGCGCATCGCGCGCGGGGTGTTCGCCGATGTATCCAGCCTGGAAATGCCGGCACGGGATGCAACGGATCAGGTGGTAGGGCGGGTCAAGCTGCTCACCGTCAGCCGCGTGCATTCCCAGCGCTATAACGATTTTCTGGCCGACTTTCATCGCCGCTATCCGCGCGTGGAGCTGGAAGTGGAGGTGCTGCGCGGCCACGACGTGCTTATGGCGATTCGCCAGAATACGGCCTCGTTCGGGCTCGGTCTGTGCCGGCTCGATACGCCTTGCGTGGAACGACGGCTGATCGTGCCGCAGCGCTATGCGCTGTTCTGTGGCCGTCCGCATGCCTTGTATGCACGCCGCGAGGTCGAGGTGTCGCGGCTGCTGCACGAAGATCTGGTCACCTTCACCGGCGACTATCTCGGCGACACGCTGTCGCCGCTGACCCTGTTTCGCGAACACCACGGTTTTCAGGGCCGGCTGGCCGCCTCGTCTTCGAACCTCGAAGAAGTCTGCCGGCTGATCATGTGCGGCTATGGCATCGGCTTTCTGCCGGAAGACGCCTTCCGCCGCGAAACCGAGGCCGGCATGCTGCGCAAGCTGCCGCCGGAAGAGGGGCTGGCGGATGTCGATATCCATCTGCTCTGGAACAGCCAGCGCCCGCTGCGGGCTGCGGAAGCCGTGTTTCGCGACGAACTGCTGGCCGCATTCGACCGCGACTAGCGGGGCTATTCGCGGGCGGCGGCACAGTCCAGACAGCGCAGCGTGGTGGGGTCGTGCGCGAGTCGGGCCGGGGCGATCGGCTCGTCACAGTCCAGGCAATAGCCGAAATCGGCGCTGTCGAGCCGTTTGCGCGTGGCGGCCACGCGTTGCAGCGTTTGATTCGCGCGGTTGCGGGCCGCGCGGCTCATCGCCTGCGCCTGCATGGCGTCCATACGCGATAGCCGTCCCTGACGGGTCTGGTCCAGTTCTACTGCCGTGTCGGCATCGCGGCTCTCGTCGAGATAGGCACGGGCCTCGGCCTCGAGCTCGTCGAGCCGGGCTTCGAGACTTTCACGCGAGGGGGCCGCATTGCTCATGGCGCCAGTCTGACCCAATCGCGGCACGCCGCAAAGACGCTACGCGGCCGGAGCTTCAGAGGCCGCCGATGCGCAGACGATTGGCCTCGATCCGGGCCGTAGCGCCGTAGCGCCAGGCGTGATTGACGCAGCCGTGGCCGACCGGGGCGTCGGAATACAGGGCGATGCCGCGCGCGTTCGTGTATTCGGCGACGATCTCGACCAGCGAATCCATGCCGCAGGCCAGGTTACAGCGCTCGAAACGCCCGAGAACGAGGGCCTTCACACGACGGGTATCGACCGCGTCGAGCAGCTGCTGCAGGCAGCGCTCCAGGCGAAATTCCGCTTCGCCGACGTCTTCGAGGAGCAGGATGCTGTCCGCGTCCAGCGTCAACGCCGCCGGCGTACCGGCGACGCTGGCCAGGGTGGTGAGATTGCCGCCGACCACGCGCCCGCCGAGCGCTTCGGCCGGGCCGCCGTGATACGCCAGCGGCCACTCGCCGGGCTCACCCTGCAGACAGGCGGCCAGCGATGCCATCGAGGCCGTGCGGGCCTGCTGCTCGGCCGGCGTTTCGCCGGGCAGGGCCAGCTCGGTGGCAACCGAGGCATGGATCGCGGCGCGATCGTGGCGGGTGAACGCGGCCAGCAGCAGGCTCATGTCCGAATAGCCGACAAGCGGCACGTGGCGCGGAATGCGATCCCAGTCGATTGCCTGCACGAACTGGGCACTGCCATAGCCGCCGCGCAGGCACCATACGGCATCGACTTTCGGCGATTCGAAGGCAGCCTGCAGGTCGGCCAGGCGCTGGGCCGCGGTGCCCGCGAGATAGCGGTGATGATCGCGGGCGTGGGCGCCCAGCGGGGCGTCGATACCGGCCGCTTCGAGCACCGCCAGGGCGGTATCGATACGCTCGTCCTTCACGCCGCCGGCGGGGGCGATCAGCGCGATGCGCATGCCGGCCAGCGGGCGCAGTGCCTCGACCAGCGCAGGTGATGGGTTCGGTAGTGCTTCACAGGTCATGGGTCTGCACACGATTGCCCAGCTTTTCTGCTGCCATGTCGCGCAGGTGCTGGTGGTGGGTGAAGAACAGCACCTGGGTCTTTTCGGCCAGGCCGGCGAGTACGTCGAGGCCGGCCATGGCGCGCTCGTCGTCGAAGTTGATGAACAGATCGTCGGCGACCACCGGCAGCGGCGTCGCCCGCTGCAGATAATCCTCGATCGCGGCGATCCGCAGGGCCAGATAAAGCTGGTCGCGCGTGCCTTCGCTCATGCCCGGCGGGGTCACCCGCGAACCGTCGGCGCGTACGCCCACGATCTGCAGCTCGTCGCGCTCGTCGAAGTCGCCGGCCAGGCGTTCAAAGGAGCCGCCGGTGAGTTGGTTCATGAGCGCGGAGCCGCGTTCGATGAGCGGGCGCTGCTTGTCCATGGCATAGCGCTGACCGGCCCATTTGAGCAGGAGTGCTGCGGTGCCCACCCGCAGATAGCGCTCGGCGGCGTCCTGCATGTCGGCCAGCGCCGTCTGGCGTTCGGCCGCGGCGGTCACGGCGCGATCGTCGCCGCCGATCGTCTCGAAATCGGCACGGGCTTCGTTGCGGGCGTCACGGGCCGGGCCCAGCTCGTCGTCCACGTCCTTGAGCTGATCGGCCAGGGCATCGATCTGTTCGCGCAGCGAATCGAGATCGCTGGCTTCGACCGCGGCGATGAGGTTGTCCAACGCCTGGCCGTCGCCCTGGTCGGCGAGGGTTTCGGCGGTGGCGGCCTGTTCGTCTACCAGTGCCCGGCGGCGCTCGACACGCGCGATCACGGTTTCGAGCGCTTGCGCATCGGCCACGCCCGCCTGGCGACAGAGCGTGTCGATACGGCGTCGCGCGTCGGCCTGGGTGGCTTGGTGTTCGCCGATCTGTTCGCCGTGGCGTTGGCGATCGCTCGCCCGGGTCTGTAGCCGGTCGTGGCGAGTCTGGGCTTCGCGCAGCGCGGCACTGAGTCGCTGCACGCTTTGTTCGGCGGTATCGCCCTCGTTCGCGGCCCGGCCCGTGGCTTCGAGCACCTGCGCCAGCCGATTTTCGAAACGCCGTTGACGCGCGACAAGATCGGCGCGTTCGGCGGCGAGGTCGCGGCTTGCACGGGCATGCTCACGCGCGCTGTCGAGCACGTCGAGCGCGGCCCGGCCGGCCTCGACGTCCAGATGCGCGTCCAGCCCGAGCTCGGCCAGGGCCGCGCGCCAGCGTTGCTGCCAGTCGGCAAGGTCGGTTTCGGCGGCAGAGTGTTCGCCATGCAACTTATCGATACGGCGGGCGTAGTCGCCGCGTTCGCGATCGATACGCTGGCGTTCGTCGCGGCGGCGTTTTTCGCGTTCGACCTGTTGCCGGGCCTGTTCGATCAGCACCGCCAGGGCGGTGTGGGTCGATTGTTCGTGATCACCGAGCAGCGCGACAAGCTGGCTGCGCTGCGCGTCGATGCGTGCAGCCAGATCGTCGCGCGCAGCGACGGCTTCGATACGGTCGGCGCGTGCGCCAAGCAGGCCGTCGCGGCGATCGAGCCAGACGCGCATGGCGGCC